>NZ_JBVAYM010000003.1:0-180514 GCF_055420025.1 Traorella sp. mt218 | reverse complement strand
TAAAATCATTAAAATTATTTTATAAGAGATCGAATAGCTTGAAAAAAATAGAAATCACATAATTTAACATGGTTTAAATAAATTTGTCTGATAAGATTCGGATATATTATAGGTGTACAAGGAAAACACTTGTACAGCTGAAAATAAAGAACCCCTAATTTATTTTCATTCATATTCTATCCCCTTTAAAAATAATGATTTAGTAAAAGATGCGCCTCCCCTAGCGCATCTTTTACTTTTGCCTTATAATAAGAAAAAGGAGTGAAGATGTATGAAAATAGAACCTAAAAAATATATCTTAAAAAACGGAAAAGAAGTCATGCTGGCAAGTCCGACATCAAAGGATGCAGGCCAGCTGATTGCCTATATGAAAAAAACAGCCGAAGAAAGTGATAATCTGGTACGTTATCCGGAGGAACTTGTACTAACGCTTCAGGATGAAGAAAGGATGATCGAAAGCATCGAGAAAAATGAAAGAGAGTGTTTTGTTTCAGCATTTATGGATGGCAGGCTTGTCGGAAATGCATCGCTGAGCTGTATCGGTGAGCGAATAAAATTAAGACATCGCAGCAGTGTAGGCATTGCGATTTTTAAAGAAGTACAGGGTAGTGGATTAGGCTCTTTGCTGATGGAAAAAATCATTGAGTATGCAAAGAAGTGTGATTATGAACAGATAGAATTAGAAGTGCGTTCTGATAATAAAAAAGCACTTTCTCTTTATAAGAAAAAGGGCTTTGAAGAATGTGGACGTATTGTTCATGGCTTTAAATTGAAAGATGGAAGCTATGCTGATCTGACCATGATGATCTGTACCTTAAAGTAAGTGCTGTTTCGACTATTTCCAAGGAAATAATTCCTTTTATATCAAATTTAACTGTTGAAACATGTCATAAATGCTGTCTTCATAAGAAGGTCCACAGACGATATCGGCTGCTTCTTTCAGCTTTTCAGTGCCATTGCCCATACAGATACCGGTATTGGCAAACTGAAGCATATCAAGGTCATTCATGCTGTCACCAAAAGCAATCGTATCCTTTTGACTCATATTAAAATGTTCAAGCATTTTTTTGATACCGCTTGTTTTATTGACATGGTTGATGAGCAATTCACACATGAAATGAGTATCATAGTCTTTTTTGCCATGTTCGACACAGGTATATTTTGATTTCCATTTCTCCTGGAAAGTTTTTAGATCTTCTTTTGACTGATAATAAAGGGTTGCCTTGTTGATATGAGCCTTTTCCAAATGGAAGTCATTCATTGGAAATAAGGCTTCTGAAGAAAGTACCCCGGTTATTTTCTTGACCCTATTTCGACGTTCAAAAACAAAGGGATCGGCAAAACTTTCCTCTTCACCTTCAAGCTTAAAGCCAAAATGATAGTGAATAAAATCATCAATGAGCAGACATAGATCCTTTTTTGGAATACAGATATGATATAACAGTTTGCCATTTGCTTCTAACATGGCACCGGCTCCATAAATTTGTCCGTCTGATTCAAAAGGAAGCATGCCTTCAAGGACATTACTTTTAGATCTTCCGGTACATAAGATGATTTTATGGCCATTGGCTCTTGCTTTTTGAATGGCCTCAATGGTAGAATCTAAGACGCGATGGTAGCGAATATGGTCCAAAAGAGTACCATCTATATCCATAAATATGATTTTAGACATCTTTTACCTCCAAAAAACATGATTATTATACACGAATCATGAAAAAAGTGGTAGAGTATAGGAGTAAGAAAAGGAATGAGAATATGATCTATACATTAACATTTAATCCTTCCATTGATTATGAAATGAATCTTGTCCATCTAACCTTTTCCCACACGAATCGAAGCACACATGAAAGCTATCATTTAGGCGGCAAGGGCATCAATGTGTCACGCATTCTTCATGAGCTTGGTTTTGATTCAGTGATCTTGGGATTTCGCGGTGGTTTTGTCGGTGATGAAATACGCAGGATGATCTATCAGTTTGGACTGAATGAAAAACTCATCGAACTTGAAGAAGGAATTTCACGTATCAATGTGAAAGTGTTAGGAAAAGCAGAAACAGAGATCAATGGCGAAGGGCCTTTGATTGGCGGGGCAGATATGAAACAGCTGTATGATCAGCTGGATATGTTAGGAAAAGACGATGTATTGATATTGTCCGGAAGTATTCCGAAGTGTCTGAATGATAATATTTATGAAACGATCTTATCGGTACAGAGTGCCAAAGGGGTATTATGTATCGTTGATGCGACAAAAGATCTTTTGGTCAATACGCTGAAACATCATCCATTCCTGATCAAGCCGAATGTTGCGGAATGTGAAGAAATCTTAAACGAAACGCTGTTGACAACAAAAGAAGTGATCGCAGCCGCAAAAAAGCTTCAGGAAATGGGTGCCCGCAATGTCATGATTTCCAGAGGGAAAGAGGGCGCTGTGCTGGCAGATGAAAATGGTGGTATATTTGAAAGCAAAGGATTGAAAGGTGAGTGTATTTCTTCTGTTGGCTGTGGGGATTCCATGGTAGCCGGTTTTATAGCGGCATATTTGAAATGTTCAAGCTATGAAGAAGCCTTTAAGCTGGCAATGGCCTGCGGCAGTGCGACGGCTTTCAGCGAAGATCTTGCGAAAATAGAAATGATAGAAAGATGTTATAACGAACTGGAGGTAAAGAAATGAGCAAAAAGTTTTTCACATCGGAATCGGTAACAGAAGGACATCCGGATAAGATCAGTGATGCCATCAGTGATGCCGTATTAGATGCGATCTTGGAAAAAGATCCAATGGCAAGGGTGGCATGTGAAACCTGTACGACGACAGGTATGGTCCTGGTCATGGGTGAAATTACGACCAACTGTTATGTAGATATTCCTAAGATTGCCCGAAATGTAGTTTTGGAGATCGGATATGACCGTGCCAAGTATGGTTTTGACGGCAATACCTGTGCCGTATTAAGTGCGATTGATGAGCAGTCCGGTGATATCGCAATGGGTGTACATGCTGCACTGGAAACAAGAGAAAGTGATGATCATGAAAATGGTGCCGGCGATCAGGGAATGATGTTTGGTTATGCCTGTGATGAAACAAAAGAACTGATGCCGATGCCGATCATGTTAGCCCATAAGCTGGCAAGACAGCTGGCGAAAGTAAGAAAAGACGGTACGTTGGGCTATTTAAGACCGGATGGCAAGAGCCAGGTAACGGTAGAATATGATGGTGATGAGGTCAAGCGTATCGAAGCGGTCGTTATTTCAACACAGCATTCCGATGCCGTTGAATTAAGTCAGATCAGGGAAGATATCATTCATCATGTCATCAATGAGATCATCCCTTCAGAGCTGATGGATGAAAATACGAAGATCTATGTAAATCCAACGGGTCGTTTCGTAATCGGAGGTCCACAGGGAGATAGCGGTCTGACAGGAAGAAAGCTCATCGTTGATACCTATGGTGGTATGGCTCGTCATGGTGGTGGTGCCTTCTCAGGAAAAGATCCAACGAAGGTGGATCGCTCCGCTGCCTATGCTGCACGCTGGGTCGCTAAGAATCTGGTAGCAGCCAAGCTGGCAAAGAAAGTAGAAATTCAATTGGCATATGCAATCGGTGTGGCTCATCCGTTAAGCATTCATGTCGATACCTTTGGTACAAGTACATACAGTGAGGAACAATTGATCGAAATCATCAATCAGGTCTTTGATCTAAGACCGAGTGCCATCATTGATACGCTGGATCTTAGAAGACCGATCTATCGTCAATTAGCTGCTTATGGTCATTTTGGAAGAGATGATCTTGATGTTCCGTGGGAAAAGACAAATAAGGTAGAGGAAATCTTAAATTGCCTGAAATAGGTTCGAAAGAACCTTTTTCTTTGCCTTCTTGACACTCAATAAGCATGATTTTATAATAAATAAGGAATAAAAAAGGAGTCAGTTATGAGATATAAACACTATAAAAATGCAAATGTTGATGTAAGTGAATTTGCCTTAGGCACATGGGGATTGGATGATTCAAGATGGAGCGGACACGGCGGTGTCAGCGAAGCTTTAGAAGCCATGAAAGCATTAATTGATCAGGGTGTGAATCTGATCGATACGGCTGCCAACTATGGTAATGGAACAAGTGAAAAAGTAGTGGGAGAATTGTTGAAAAGTGTCGACCGCTCCAAGATCCTTATCTCTACGAAATTTGGTACACAGAATGATCTCTTTACAGGAGGCGTTTATCGTGATGCCCGTTTTGGTACGGTCATGCGTGAATTGGCAGGCTCATTAAAAAACATGAAAACAGATTATGTTGACTTTTACTTTTTACATTGGCCGGATGTTTCAACACCGATTGCAGAAACGATGTGTGCCTTGAATTTCTTAAAGGAACAGGGTAAGATCCGTTATATCGGTCTTTCAAATACAGAGCTGCCATTATTAAAGGAAGCATTAAAATACGGACAAGTCGATGTCATCCAGCCACCTTTCTCCATGATCGACCAGCGTTATAAAGAAACGATGGAATGGGCAAGTGAACATGGTATCGATGTCATGGCCTATGGTTCGATGGGCGGCGGTATATTAACAGGAAAATATCGCACGATTCCAAACTGGCCGGCCCATGACGTCCGTTATACATTCTATAAAGGATTCAGTGAACCTACTTTCAGTAAGGTCATGGAACTGATGAAAATCTTAGATGAGATTGCAGCTGCTCATCAGGCAACCGTATCACAAGTAGCTATCAACTGGACATGTCAGAAAGATTATGTCAGCAGCGCATTGATCGGCGTTACCAGCATGCGCCATGTAAAAGAAAATATGGATGCCTTTAATTGGCAATTAACCAGCGATGAAATGAAACGCATTGATGATCATTTACATAAACTGGGACTTGATCAAGAATAAACTGTGAGTCAATCACGGTTTTTTTATAATCTTTTTCATAAGTAAAATAGGATAATAATTTATATATTTACTGTGCAGTATTATATTTATCATTACATATTTATTATCTCCACTTTATAAATGAAGTAACATTATTGGATTTACTTATAAAGGAATTAGTAGTGTGTCATAAAGTAGAGCTTCAAAATTAAATTTATAAAGAAAGATGTTGATATTATTTTATGAAATTTAAATATTTACAAAATATATGAAAACGATTACAATGTATTTAACTGATAGGAAGATGTAATAGAGAGAAGGGGACAGAGGAATGAAGGAACCGGTGATAATAGAGGATAAAGTCAATATTTGACCTTATCCATATCAAATTGAAGCATTTATAGTAGCCATTAAAGACTATTAGTTGCACTTATTTAGAATAATTATAGTAAAGGGAAACTTATGAAAAGACTGATTTATGCTGAATTGAAAAAAGTATTTCAAATAAAAACAATTGCAATAACTGTTTTAATTCTGAGTATTTTTATGAGTTTTCTTCTTCTTTCAAATCAACGATATGAAAATGAAGGTATTCAAATTTTAGCTCAAAACATTTATACCGGATCTTATTTTTATAGTGCTTCCTCAGATGATGAGGCAAATATAGAGTCATTGATTGAAAATTATCATATCGATAAAAAAATGACCATGGAAGAAATCAGAGATGCTTATTATGATCTTAAGGAATACGCTAGGTCGTTATGACGCAGTCATGAACCTTGATTTTGAACGTTATAATCAGTTAAAGGCAGCATATTGGGAGAATACCCAAATTGCAATGTTTATGCAAGGAACAACAACAGGCTGGGGAGAAGTCAGTGAACATAATGAACAATGTCAAGGACTCGTTCTTTGTGACAGCTATGGACGTTACCCTTTACAGCCAAAAGATTTAGATACATATAATCTTGTCCATCATGTTTATCCAAAAGAGTATAAACAGGCGAGTGATTATTTTATGGACTATGTAACAAGCTATCAGGTTCTTTTGGTGCCTCTTTTAGGTATATTTATGTCATATCTGGCTCTGAATCAGGAAAAAAAGGAAGAAAGTGAGAAGCAGGTATGGGCATTGCCATTTCCTAAAATACAAATCTTTCTTTCGAAAATCATTGCACTTTTTATCGTTTCAGCTGTGATTCTACTTATAAGTGATATACTAATTTATCTAATTTGTGGTATATTCAGTGGTTTTCATTCTTCATGGCGTCTTGTAGTTCTTATTACATCATTTTTAAATGGTGGTGGTAATGAAGCAGTGAATCAATATAGCGTATGGACCCAGTGGCAACTGAATTTATTTATAATTGTGTTGACTCTGTTTACTTTATTGGTCAGTATCGTAATATGTCAATTTTTATCACTTTATATACGTAATAAGAAATTTTTGTTTATTGTTTCAATATTATTGATATTAGGATTACCTTATGTATTAGGGGAAGTTGTACAAATTGTCAAATATCAGAAATATTCATATTTGTTGATTCCATTTTATTTCGTTTACACTTTGATTCCATTTTATATGCCTTTGACTATTGCGGAAAGTAATGGAGTTTATTTTATGAGTGCCAATCATCCTTTTCTTATTTCATCATTAACACCATATAATAACGTATTTAAAGAAATGGATATCATGATGGGGCTTGGTGTAGGAATGATGACGATCGTTGTATTGATTCTTATGGCATATGTGACGTTGAAAAGAAAGGATCTATTGAAATGAGTGAGATATTAAGGGTAGAAAATTTATGCAAGAGTTTTGGAAAGACGCCGATCATAAAAAATATCAGCTTTCATGTCGATGAAGGTGAGATCGTAGCGTTTATTGGTCCAAATGGATCAGGAAAAAGCACGACTTTTAAGCTTTTGAGTAATCTTTTGATACCAGATAGCGGGCATATTTATATTGATGGTTATGATCTGAAGAAAGATAGGGAAAAGGCATTGGCACATGTATCTTTTATGATTGAGCATCCGGGATTATTTTTGAATTTGAGTGGAAAAGACAATTTGGATATTATTCGTATCTTATATCGTAAGAGTAAAGATGAATTGAATGAAATCATTGCATATACGGGCTTGGATCATCATATCTACAAGAAAGTATCTAAATATTCATTGGGAATGAAACAACGTTTGATGCTGGGCATGTGTCTGTTGAGTGATCCTAAATTCATGGTAATGGATGAGCCGACTAATGGTCTAGATTATAGTGGCATCATTGAATTTAGAAAAAAGATCATAACATTAGCAAAAGAAAAGAAAATTGCTGTTTTGATTTCTTCGCATATGTTAGGAGAACTTGAGAAGATCAGTGATCGTACAATTTTTATCAAAGAAGGAGAGCTGGTTGAAAGCAAGGAGGGATTAAATTTAGAAGAAGCTTATGGAGAGTTATTTCTATGATGCGGCTTATTCTTGTTGAATTAAAAATTTATTTGAAAAAACCATTGATATGGGTATTGTTTCTTTTACATATCCTTGTTTTTGTGTCATTTTGTGGCTACAATATGAGTATTGAAGATCATTATCTAGGTGTTATACAAAGAGAATATAATGTAAATGAAGGAAGTATCTCGCGCGAGTTAGATATAGCGAAAATGAAAGGAAATGATGATATTGAGGATTTTGATAAAGCACTGATGGCGAATGGAGAAGTTTATTTGTGTTCGATTAATGATCCTAATACCAAGGAATGTTATCAAAGTGTGATTGACTTAAATCAAAATATGATTCAGCTGGTTTTAAATCATGATTATGCACAATCTACAAAAACACTTTTTGAATATGAAAGAACGATCATTTTATATGAAGCTTTAATAGAGAATGATTTAAATTTTATTCCGGAGGAAAGAATGGATCTTATTCATGGCTTTATACAATATAATGAAAATTTGATGTATTTTATGATTGTTCTGATTTGCATATTGAGCGGCTGTTTCTCCATCAGTGAAGAAATGGAAGAAGACAGTTTTAAAACGATGGCAATGCTTCCATATTCCAGAACACGATTTATGCTGGCAAAGGTAAGTAGTCTTTTCTTAATCAATATGATTTTGATTTTTATACCTGTGCTGATCATTATGGTTGTTCTAATATTCATGAAAGGAATAGGCAATCCTTTATATCCTTATGTGATTTATCAGCAAGGAATATTCATGGCTGTTTCTCAGATAGATATCTTTTTAGTATTCTTAGTATTTGATATTATCTTATGTCTTTTAATGAGTATCATTGGTTTTTTATTTTCTTATTTACTTCAAGATAGTATTAAAGCATTGGTTGGCAGTATCACAGTTTTATTTTTACCATTTATGCTGGGATATATGTTGCCTCAATATGCGCCATATTTATATACCTCTTATTTAAATTTTAAAGATGTTTTGAATGGCGATGCATATTATCAAAGTGGTAATGATGTGATTATGCCTATATTGGGATTAGGAATCATGCTGATGGGAAGTATCCTCATATGGATGTTTATTCTACTACATTATCGAAAGCACGATCTGTCATAAAGTTGAAAAATGAGGTTTTATGGGTGGGCGAGTCTCACTCTTTCTTTTTAGCTAAAGTGATTTAGGGACAGATTACATATTTACAAAAAGATTGAAAACACTTACAATATAAGTGTAAACATTATCTTATGAGATTTTAATGATTTGGGAAAGGGGATGATCATCGTGAAGAAATTACTATTTATAATGAGTATATTATTTGCGGTATATTTGGGTACCAGATATACGGGTTTTAGTAATATTGATGGCACGTACCAGTATGTCAGTGATGATTCTGAGATGTCAGTAAGTATAAAGAATGGTAAATATATCTTTAGTGGTGACTTATATTACACTTATTTTAAAGATGATATCATGCAATCCGGCTATATTTATCAGCAGGATGGGGAGTATTGGTATCTTACTTCTCAATTAGGTGAAGGACCTTTTTTTCGAAAAACTAAAAATGGTAATCTCTCTTTAAGTCCTGCTATTTATTTTAGTAGCGTATATGAATTTGAGAAAATCAGATAATTTTGTGTTTTATTAACGAATGGTAAAGATGAAAGGGGAAATTATGAAGCTCATCTATATAAGAAAAGTCTATCATAATAAAAAAGATGATGTCGAAGCACTCAAAGGTATCACATTAGATCTAAATCATAACGGCATCATCATGCTGTTGGGACCCAGTGGGTGTGGCAAGACTACGCTTTTAGAAATCATCAGCGGCAGGGAGAGCTATGAAGGAGAGCTTCTGGATGTTCCTCATTTTGATTATCTGACACAGGATTTTCATCTTTTTGAAGAAATGAGCGTATGGGAAAATCTCTTTCTTGTCAGTCAGGACAGGGAAATGATTCATCATTATCTGAAAGAATTCCAGCTGGAAGAACATAAAAACAAGAAAGTGAAGAAGTTATCCAATGGACAGAAGAAACGGATACAATTCATAAGAGCATTGCTTCATCAGCCGGGACTTCTGTTATGTGATGAACCGACAGCAGCCTTAGATCATGAGAATGTGATACTTCTGATGGAAGAATTGAAGAAAATATCAGAAGACGTTCAGATACTCTTTGTGACCCATGACATTGCCTTGGCAGAGAAATATGCCGACCGCATCATACGCATGGAACAGGGAGTGGTCATCAGCGATGAAATGATCAGAGATCATGAGAAAAGCAAGCAAGGAAAAGAGATCCATCATAAAAGCGAAAAAGAAACCTTATGGCTATCGTTGCATAATCTTCACTCAAGAATAGCGGATACGTTAGGAACCATAATATTATTCACTTTATGTATTTTTTCTGTATTCGTGATGTGTAATTTTTATTTGAATGTCAAGAGTCAAGATGATTACATGAGTGCTTTTAAGAATGCGAAAAATTTGATAGTATCTGTACCGGACAGAGAAATAAAAAATACCGGGGAAACGTATTCAGGTTATACAAAAAAATATTTATTAAGTGAATTTAATCAATTGTATCAATATAAAGACATTCAAAAAGTGATTGAAGAAAATCCGGAAATTATGGCTGTAGAAAGTTATTATAGCTATAAATATGAAATAGATTCAGGTCTAGAGTATATCTTGTGGGAAACGGATAGTAAAATTTTTGAAAAACTGGTTAATGAAAATGAAGAGTATCCTGAATATACAAGAGTTTTTGGAAATCACCCATATGAAACACCTTATATCATCACAGATGAAGAACAGCTATGGAATTTTGATGAATATTTAAACTTTCCTTCCTATGAAATACAGGTGTTTGATTTAGTCAATGATCACGAAGAACTGCCATTGATGTATGGAAGCTATCCTAAGGAAGGAAATGAAGTGCTTCTAAGCAGAAATGTGGCGGATATGCTCATGGAAATGGAAGGATATGAGTCTTATGAAGAAATGATCGGACAGACCATGAAGCTGGGATTGCAGGGAGTAAAAAATGGGTATACGTTTATGCCTGAAGCTATTGGTTATGATGCACTTCCTTTCGCTGACTTATTGGAGGTAAAGATCAGCGGAATCAGCAGTGTTGAGAATGATTATATGAATATGGTGTTCTTTCATAACGGTTATGGGAATAATCCGGTTTTACGTCATTTTGTAGTGAATGACAGTGAATTGTATTTCTATTATGTACGCTTTTTGCTGGAACCTGGAAGTGACTATGAAGCAGTGGCCGAAAAGATCAATAAGAGCCTGTATAAGGACAGTGCAAGTATTACTGTATTTCAGGGAAAGGGCTTAGGAAATGATGTAGTTTTCTATCGTTCGCCGTCAAGCTTTATGATCTATGGGGCAGTAATACTGATCCTTCTGTTAGGAATCCTGTTTGTATTCTATTTATTCAAGAGAAAGAGGATGAGAAAAGAAAGTGAGATCATGAGAACCCATGGGTATTCATCGGTATCGGAAAGTCTGATGCGTAATGGATGCTTATTAATGATTTCATTCCTGCTGGTAGTGATGCTGGGGAATCAGGCGTGCGAGAAGATCAATGCGATTGCCGAGGAGAACTTTTATCAGCCATTTTTGACCATGGATATAGGTATGCTTCTGATGGCTTTGGTGGGTGTTGGTGTGATTGTTAATTTGATTGAAGTCTTCATGAATCGAAATAGAATCATAAAAAAGAAATAGTGGAGGGAGGATCCTTATGAAAAAAATTCTCTTAACTTTAGTGTTGATCGTTTCATTTATCGTAGGTATTTCTCTTGTCATGAATGAAAAAGATAATGTGATATATAGTGGAAATCTGGTGAATGCGAAAATATTATCACACCGTGAAGAATGTCCGGATTGTGGGATAGAGATGATTTTAATCAATGCAAATAATGATGGTGCATGGGAAATTGAAGATGATATTGAATGTATGCATTATCCATATGGAGAAGATTTAAAATATCAAAAACCGGTTATTGTCCAATATATGTGTAAACAATGCAGAGAACAGACGGATAAATTTGTCGTATATTTATATAAAATTGATTGCCATGGATATTATCCAACACTAAGCTATTCATATTAGATATCATACTGAGAATTTTATAGAAAGGGGAAATTATGAAGCTCATCAATATAAGAAAAGTCTATCATAATAAAAAAGATAATGTCGAAGCACTCAAAGGTATCACATTAGATCTAAATCATAACGGCATCATTATGCTGTTGGGACCCAGTGGGTGTGGCAAGACTACGCTTTTAGAAATCATCAGCGGCAGGGAAAGCTATGAAGGAGAGCTTCTGGATGTTCCTCATTTTGATTATCTGACACAGGATTTTCATCTTTTTGAAGAAATGAGCGTATGGGAAAATCTTTTTCTTGTCAGTCAGGACAGGGAAATGATTCATCATTATCTGAAAGAATTCCAACTGGAAGAACATAAAAACAAGAAAGTGAAGAAGTTATCCAATGGACAGAAGAAACGGGTACAATTCATAAGAGCATTGCTTCATCAGCCGGGACTTCTGTTATGTGATGAACCGACAGCAGCCTTAGATCATGAGAATGTGATGCTTCTGATGGAAGAATTGAAGAAAATATCAGAAGACGTTCAGATACTCTTTGTGACCCATGATATCGCGCTGGCAGAGAAATATGCCGACCGCATCATACGCATGGAGCAGGGAGTGGTCATCAGCGATGAAGTGATCAGAGATCATGAGAAAAGCAAGCAAGGAAAAGAGATCCATCATAAAAGCGAAAAAGAAACCTTATGGCTATCGTTACATAATCTTCACTCAAGAATGGCGGATACGTTAGGAACCATAATATTATTCACTTTATGTATTTTTTCTGTATTTGTGATGTGTAATTTTTATTTGAATGTTAAGAGTCAAGATGATTATATGAGTGTTTTTAAGAATGCAGAGAATCTGATAGTATCTGTACTGGATAAATGGGAAAAAATTTCATACAATTTTCTTTATGGATATACAGGCAGATATCCGATAACAGAAAAGGATCAATTTTATTTATATGAAGATATTCAGGAAGTAATTAAAAAGAATCCGGAAATTATGGCAGTGGAGAGTTATTATAGTTATGAGTATGAAATCGATCCAAGATTGGCATATATCTTGTGGGAAACAGATAGCAATATTTTTGAAAAATTAGTATTTCCAAACGAAGGTCATAAGCCCTTTATTATGGGGAATATTCCAAGTGAAACACCTTATATCATCACGGATGAAGAACAGCTATGGGATTTTGATGAATATTTAAACTTTCCTTCCTATGAAATACAGGTGTTTGATTTAGTCAATGATCATGAGGAATTGCCATTGATGTATGGAAGCTATCCTAAGGAAGAAAATGAAGTGCTTCTAAGCAGAAATGTGGCGGATATGCTCATGGAAATGGAAGGATATAAATCTTATGAAGAAATGATCGGGCAGGTCATGAAGCTGGGATTGCAGGGAGTAAAAAATGTGTATTGGGATTCACCGGAGATTATTGGTTATCAGCCTAATGAAATACCCTTAGCTGACTTATTGGAAGTAAAGATCAGTGGAATCAGCAGTGTTGAGAATGATTATATGAAGATGGTGTTCTTTCATAACGGTTATGGGAATAATCCGGTTTTACGTCATTTTGTAGTGGATGACAGTGAATTGTATTTCTATTATGTACGTTTTTTGCTGGAACCTGGAAGTGACTATGAAGCAGTGGCCGAAAAGATTGACAGGAGCCTGCATAAGGACAGTGCAAGTATTACTGTATTTCAGGGAAAGGGATTAGGAAATGATGTAGTCTTCTATCGTTCACCGTCAAGCTTTATGATCTATGGGGCAGTAATACTGATCCTTCTATTAGGAATCCTGTTTGTATTCTATTTATTCAAGAGAAAGAGGATGAAAAAGGAAGGGGAGATCATGAGAACCTATGGGTATTCATCGGTATCGGAAAGTCTGATGCGTAATGGATGCTTATTAGCCGTTTCATTCCTGCTGGTAGTGATGCTGGGGAATCAGGCGTGCGAGAAGATCAATGCGATTGCCGAGGAGAACTTTTATCAGCCATTTTTGACCATGGATATAGGTATGCTTCTGATGGCTTTGGTGAGTGTTGGTGTGATTGTTGGAATCTTGGAGTGTCTTATGTTTAAAAGGAAAATGAGGTGAGTAAATGAGTGAGGTACAACAGGCAGTTGCGGATATTTTGAATCGTTTTGATTTAGGTACTTATTATGCTTTATTGCTGATCGTTGTTGTTTTGGTGGCGGGATGTTTATTTAAGAAAGTAAAATATTATATATCGTTACCGATAACCGTATTTGCTTTATATGCCTGTTTTTCAGGTATGAATAGTTTATTTGGTATTCAGGAATGGGTTCATTGGTATTTATCGGATACTGAATGGAAGGCCTTGTCTGATAGCTATAATATGCAGATGAATCTTATTTTTATGGGGATTATTTTATTGCTTCTGCTTCAGATAGCTTTGATGATTCTTAGATATAGAAAGGCTCGGTCAAAGGAGTGAGATGATGATTCGTATCAAACATGCGTCGAAAGCGTTTGGAAATAATATTATTTTGGATCAGGCAGATCTGTGTATCACTTCTTGTGGTTTATATGTGATCTGGGGAGAATCGGGATGTGGAAAATCAACCTTATTGAATATTTTAGCGGGGTATGATCGTTTTGATTCAGGTGAAGTTGAAATTGATGCTTCTGTGATGATGATTTTTCAGAATTATGAGCTGATCGATGAGTTAAATGTATATGACAATATCTTTCTAAACAGGGAGTTGGATGAAAAGAAAGGGATGGAACTGCTTAAAAAGCTGAAGCTCGATGATCTGATTGAACGCTATCCACATGAGCTGAGTGGTGGGCAAAAACAGCGTGTCGGTATTGCCAGAGCCTTATTGGCAAATCCAAAGATCATTTGTTGTGATGAACCGACAGAATCATTGGATGTTGAGAATAAGTATATCGTGATGGATATTTTAAAAGAATATTCTAAAGATCATATCATCATCATGGCTTCTCATCAGAAAGAAATGGTTGAAACTTATGCGGATCAGATTTTTGAATTTAAAGACCATAAGCTTGTCAGCAAGAATGAATATCAGGGTTCTTTAAATTTCAGTGATGAAAAAGAATGTACATTGAGCAAGAAAAAAGGCCGCAAACTGCTTCATTTAATCATGAGAAAGAAAAATACTTTATTTAGTGTTGCGGTTATCTTTCTTTTAGTGGCAGCACAGACGCTTTTAGTAGTCAAGCAAAAGATGTTTTATATTCCTGATACCGAGAAAACGGTGAATGCGGAAATGCTTTATATAGAAACAGAGAATAAAGAGAATCTATATGCATTAAATATTATTAAAAGTGATAAGATCGTTAAGTTTAAAAATATGGTCATTGATGGTGTTGAATATCAGGTAAATATATATCCATATGTGGATCACGATGAAGAACTTACAATTGAAGGAGATTTGTCGCATGACCTGAATGTGATCTTGAATCAGAATGCTTTGGAACGTTTGGGTATCAAAGACTGGCAGAATACGGTCTTACCTTTGACTTATTCTGTGGCTCCTTATACGGAAGAAGTTGAAATGGGCATCAGTGGCATTGTTTATGAAGAAGATACGGCAGCGATGAATATTTATTATGATCTGGATGATTTTATTGATTATTTAGGAAGTATTGAACTTCAGGAAGGCGGTACGATGAAGGGTCATCTTGAAATCAGGGGAACTTGTTATCAAGGCTATGCAAGCCGCAGCATCATTTCATATGCCTATAATTATGCCAAGGATCTTTCGGGTGTCACGATCAGTAATCCTCTTTATGACGAGCGGGCACGCAGAGAGAGTGAGCAGAAGATCTATACTTATCTTTTCAGCGGTCTTGTTTATATCGTTATTGCCTTATTGGCTGTTTTTGTGGTCGTCTTTACTTATAAAGAAACGAAATATTATGGTAAGCCTTTTGCTGTTTTGATCAGCCAGCAGATGCCTTTAGCGTTTATACGCACGCAGTATCTTCTTGAAAAGATCTGTCTTTTATATCCTTTGCTGATCCTTGATTTTATTGTGACAAGCCTTCTTTCACCGGCGTATATTGATATCTTAGGTGAAGAAAGCGTGAGTCTTTTAAAAATGCTGCCAATCGGTGTCTTTGTGATTTATACACTTGTATTGGTTTATTCTTTGCGGCAATTACAAAGAAAGAAGATCAGTAAGATCATGAAGGAAGAATAGATTTATTTCATTGAAAAGTTTATGAACGATTTTCGCGTTAAAATGATATCGGAATTTATGAAATAGACATTAAAATGATGGGCAAATGACAATGATGAAGAAATGGATTTCTTTGAATTTGCCCTTTTTTTCATTTCAAAAGTTATGTATAATCAAATGGGTGATGATGATGGATTGCAATCAGTTGGCACGGGCGGCTACAAAAGCGGGAGAAATTCTTTTGGAAAGCGGCGCGGAAACATATCGGGTAGAAGATACGATGAAACGTATCTGTTTTGCATATGGGGCAGAGGTGGTGGACGCATATGCGACACCAACGATGCTGTTGATTTCTTTTTCGATTCATGGTGAGCTTTGTCATAATATCAAGCGTACGCAGATCAAAAGTGTGGATCTGAGCAAGATCGATAAGGTAAATGACCTTTCAAGAAGCATTCTTGATAGCAGCATGTCGCTGGAGGAATTTTGCTTTCGGCTTGAGAAGATCAATCAGGAAAGAGTATATCGTAATTGGATCATGGTTTTGGGAGCGGCTGTTTGTACTTTAGGCTTTGCATTCTTTTTTAAGGGGACTTTGAAGGATGCTTTATGTGCCGCAGTTATCGGTATGCTTTTAAAGTTACTGATGATCCAGATGGACCGGATCGATTTCAATTCTTTCTTTAAATATCTCATTGGCGGGGCGTTTACGACCCTGTGTGCCATCATTGCTTCCAAGCTGGGAGTCTGTCATTCGATTGATACGCTGATCATATCGGTGATCATGCTGCTGGTACCGGGATTGGCGATCACCAATGCCATCCGGGATACGGTCAGCGGTGATCTTGTGAGCGGTCTGGCGAGAACGGCAGAAGCCCTGTTTGTGGCTGTGGCGATTGCTTTAGGAAGCGGACTTGTGTTTACGCTTTTAGGAGGATATTGATATGTTGAATGGTTTGGGTGCCATATTGGCCTCATTGGGTTTTGCGATCTTATTTAATGTTAAGGGAGATAAACTGTTTACGGCGGCGTTTATTGGCGGTATCGGTGGTGTCGTTTATTATGCCTCTCTGTACTTTGGCAATGGTGAAGGGTTAAGCTTATTTATCGCAAGCATCATCGTATCATTATTATCTGAGATTTTTGCCCGTCTGTTAAAATGTCCGGTCACGACATTTTTGCTTTGTGCCATCATTCCTTTGGTGCCGGGAGGGGGCATGTATTATACGATGCTGGAAGTGATTTCGGATAATATTGATGGCGCGATCGTATTGGGCGTAGAAACGATCATTCAGGCCTGCTGTATTGCGATCGGCTGTATTCTTGTTTCCAGTATGACGCGTATCTGGTCACAAGCAAAAAGGAGAAAAGTATGACAAAGGTGGAGCTGTTATGTCCCGCAGGAAGCTATGAGGCTTTTGAAGCGGCGTTATATAATGGGGCGGATGCGATCTTTTTAGCGGGAGAGCTGTATGGTGCACGTGCCAATGCTGCTAATTTTACGCTTGAAGAAATGAAAAAGGCCGTTTCCCTGGCTCATCTATATGGTGTAAAGGTTCATGTCACGCTGAATACGCTGATTCATGATGATGAATTGGATCAGTGTCGCGATTATCTTAAAGAACTTGAAGCGATGGGAGTCGATGCAATCATCGTACAGGATCTGGGAATCATGACGATCATCCAGCATGAATTTCCTTCTTTAACCATTCATGCGTCTACCCAGATGCATGTTCATAATCAGATGGGGATCGAGCAGTGCAAGAAATGGCACATCGAGCGCTGTGTCGTCGCAAGGGAAACACCGCTGGATGAAATTGCGAAGATGTGTCAGCAGGGAATTGAAATTGAAGTGTTCGTGCAAGGTGCTTATTGTGTCAGCTATTCCGGGGAGTGTCATATGAGCCGCAGCATTGGTCATCGCAGTGCCAATCGCGGTGAATGTGCCCAAAGCTGCCGTTTGCCTTATACGTTATACCGGATGGCTGATGGCAAAGAAGAAAAGGTCAAGACAGAAGGAAAATATCTTTTGTCGATGAAGGATCTCAATGCCTTATCCCTGATTCCGAAGCTGATAGAATGCGGGGTTTCTTCTTTCAAGATCGAAGGAAGGATGAAGCGTCCGGAATATGTTGCCTGTATGTGCCGCATTTATCGTAAGGCCATTGACAGCTATTATGCGGGTCAGCCATTTCATGTGAATGAAACGGTCGCAGAAGAGATGAAAAAAATCTTTAATCGTGGTTTTACCAGCGGTTATTTGGATAAGCAGGAAGGTATGGCCGTGATGAGCACGCTTCGTCCGAACCATCAGGGAGTACGTATCGGCAGAGTCGTTGGTTTTAGTGGGAATAAAATGAGCATTGCTCTTGAGAAAGAACTGCATCAGCATGATGGGATACGGATCGTGAATGAGAAAGAGGATCAGGGCTTTATTGTTAATTATATCTATAAAAATGGTAAGCTTGTATCTTCTGCTGTCCATGAAACGATCGAGCTGCAAAGGGTAAAGTGCAAAATCGGTGATATTGTCATGAAGACCAGTGATGCAAAGCAGCTGGAAGAATTAAAAAAGCTGCCGGTGCGTAAGATAGAAGTTACGATCGAAGCTCGTTTGAAGCTGCATGAACCTTTTTCCATGGTCATGCATGACGGTGTTCATGATGTTAATATCATAAGTGAAGGAAGGGCAGAGAAGGCATTAAAAACACCTTTAAGCCGTGAGCGTATCGAAGCACAGCTAAAGAAGTTAGGAAATACACCTTTCATATGCAGTAATATTAACATTGATATTGATGAGGGGGTTACATTTCCGATTTCTGAACTTAATGAATGTCGCCGGCGGGCATGTGATGAGTTGATGCAGCGACGCATGGCAGTAAAAAAAGAAGATGTCGTAAAAAAGCCTTATGATGAAATCAAAGTGGAAAGGACCCATCAAATCCGTGTCAGTGTTGCCAGCAGACAGCAATATGACATCGCAAAACAATATCCATGTGAAATTTATGTGGCTGATTCCGGTTTGTTTGAAAAGCTTAGAAATGAAAACAGCCATGTTCATCGTGATTATCTGCGTGTCATGCATCATCCTTATTCACAGGCGGGTTTGATTCATGATATCGGAGGTTTGGAAAAGGGTGATATGGCGAGTCCGTATATGAATTGTATGAATGCATATAGTGCCTATGTCTTATTCCAGGAAGGAATAAAATGTATTTCTCTTTCATATGAATGCAGAGATGATGATATTGAAAGACTGGTAATGGATTATCAAAGGCTGGCACATCATCCCGGTAATTTTGAGATCGAGGTCTATGGACGTGTTGAAAATATGGTGCTTGAAAACTGTCTGATCAAAAGCCAGCTTCATACTGATAAGCATTGTCAGCAGTGTCATAAGTATCAATATTATCTTAAAGATCAGAAAAATAAATCTTATCGGCTTGTGGGTGATGAAGAATGTCATTTGAAGGTTTATCATAGTGATACCTTTGATAAGATCGATCGTTTGGATGATTATCGTCAAAAAGGAATTACGAATTTCGGTATTGTGCTGACTTTTGAAGATGAGCATGAAACGGAAAATATCTTAAAAAGGCTCTTTTCTAAGATGTAAGAAATTTTCATCAAAAAAAGAGGTGTAAACGCTTGCATTTTTCAGATGAAGTGTTTACAATAGAGTCATAAGGAAGAGGAGTGAGGACCATGAAGACAGTTGGTGTACAAATCAGCGACAGATTGATTCATGGGGTTCCTTGCGGGGTTTTGTGAGTTTTTAGCGAGCGTTTGTGTGCGTTCGCTTTTTTTATCTCTTCATTTGATCTGGAAGGAGGAACATAATATGGATCAATTCAACAAAACATTTTGGGATGCATGTGCAAACGGTGATGTTACGGTGGTTGCAGCCCAGATCAAGCAAGGCGTCGATGTCAATTATCAAAACGGTGAAGGAAGAACGGCCCTGATGAGAAGCGCAAAGCGCGGATATAAGGATATCGTTCGTTTGCTCGTTGATAACGGAGCGGATGTCAATCTTCTGGATTCCCGTGGCAAGACAGCGTTGATGGGAGCGGCTAAAAAGGGTCATAAGACGATCTGTAAGAAGTTAATTGAAGCGGGTGCAGATGTCAATGTAGCGGATAATAAAGGAAGAACAGCACTTCAGCGAGCAGCCTTTCAGGGCATGGACCGGGTCATTGATGAGCTGTTGAAAGCAGGTGCTGAGATCAATACGCAGGATAATGAAGGAAGAACGCCTTTGATGGAAGCATGTCTGGCATTTAAATTTGATGTGATCCGTCAGCTGGTCGAAGCAGGTGCTGATGTGAACATGCAGGATAAGCGCGGATGCACGGCGTTGATGCGTGCAGCTTATGGCGGATATACGGAGCTTGTAAATTATCTGCTGGAGCATGGGGCAGATAAGGAAATGAGCGATCAGGATGGCAATAAAGCGATTCATTATGTAAGAGAACATTGTCTGGCTGAATTAAAGCCGATTTTGAAATAGAGGTGCCCTTATGAGAGATTATTTAGCACATGAAGTACGTAACGTAACGGTATTAGGACACAGCGGTGCCGGTAAAACTGCTGTTTTGGAAGCAATGCTTCATTTTACGAAGGCGACCGATCGCTTTGGAAAAACAAGTGAAGGAAGCTCGATCATTGATTATGATCCTGAAGAAATTCGAAGAGGATTATCAGTTTATACTTCGATCGTTCCGATTGAATGGAAGGATACCAAGATCAATTTCATTGATACGCCGGGTTATTTGGATTTTGTCGGTGAAATGGAAAGCGGCTGTGCTGCCGGTGACAATATCCTGATCGTCGTAGGTGCCAAGGAAGGTGTTCAGTCGGGCACGCAGCGGGCATGGGAAGTAGCCATGGAAAAGAAGCTGCCAACGATCTTCTTTGTGAATAAAGTGGATGAAGAGCATGCATCTTTCGATAAGGCTTATGAGAGCTTGCGTGAAGCTTTCGGAAAGAGCGTCATTCCTTTTGAAGTACCGATCCTTGAAAATGATGAAGTGATTGGTTCGATCAATATCCTTCGTGATAAGGCATGGTATTTTAAGGGCGATAAGGCAGATCGCAATAAGAGTTATGAAGTTCCGGATAATATGAAGGAAGTCGTTGCCGATTATAAAAATCAGATTGCTGAAGCGATTGCTATGGGTGATGATGATCTGATGGAGAAATTCTTCTCCGGAGAACCATTTACCGAAGCTGAGCTGACACGCGGTGTACGCTTAGGTGTACGCAACGGTGAAATCCGTCCGGTGTTCTCAGGAAGTGCGATCAATATGACAGGTATCGAGCGTTTGCTTGATCTGATCGATAAATACTTCCCAACGTATGGTGAACAGGGTACGATAACGGTAACAGATATTGAAACCAATGAACCGGTAGAATTACTGACAGATGAAAAGGGTGATCTGACGGCGCAGGTATTTAAAACGATCGTGGATCCGTTTGTTGGCAGAATCAGCTTTTTAAAGGTACGCAGCGGTGTCTTAAGCAGTGATACGACACTCTATAATCCGAAAAAGGATAAGATGGAAAAGATTTCACAGATCTTTATCATCAAGGGTAAGCATCAGACGGCCGTAGGAAAGCTGTTTACAGGAGATATCGGTGCTGTGACCAAGCTGGCATATACGCAGACCAATGATACCCTGTGTGAAAAAGGCAAGCACTATGTCGTTGATGAGATCAAGTTCTCAGAGCCGATGTTGGGGGTTGCGGTATGGCCAAAATCTAAAAATGATGATGACAAATTATCGAATGCGTTGAATAGGATGTGTGAAGAAGATCCGACGACACGTTTGGTGAACAATAAAGAAACCAAAGAAAATATTCTGTACGGTGTAGGTGACCAGCACATTGATGTGATCGTCAATAAGATGAAATCGAAATATAAAGTAGAGGTCAATTTGACAACACCTAAAGTTCCGTATCATGAAACGATCAGAAAGACGGTTATCGGTGAAGGACGTCATAAGAAGCAATCCGGTGGACATGGACAGTTCGGACATGTATTTGTGGAATTCTCGCCAAATCCGGACAGCGAAGATATGGTCTTTGAAGAAACTGTTTTTGGCGGAGCGGTACCGAAACAGTATTTCCCAGCTGTAGAAACAGGCTTAAGAGAATGTATGGCCAAGGGCTATCTTGCCGGTTATCGTATGGTAAATGTCAAAGCCAATCTGAAAGATGGTAAATATCATGATGTCGATTCAAGTGAAATGGCCTTTAAGCTGGCAGCTCATCTGGCATTTAAAGATGCGATGCCAAAGGCCGGCTGTATCTTATTGGAGCCGATCGTAAGTGCTACGGTCGTGATCCCGGATGAATATACAGGAACGATCATCGGTGATTTCAATAAACGTCGCGGTACGATCATGGGCATGGACATGGAAGGTGATCATCAGGTCATCAATGCGCTTGTACCGTTAGCAGAAATGATGAAATATCCGACAGATCTGCGTTCTATGACCCAGGGAAGAGGTAAATATACGCAGGTATTCGATCATTATGATCCTGTTCCGGCTAATATTGCCGAAAAGATCATTGCGAATGCACATAAGTCAGATGATGATGGCGAATAATTAAAGATGAAAGAAAGGGTATCGGTCCGATATCCTTTTTTTATATTAGGAAATTTTAATTTTGATGGGCAGGAAGATAATGAAAGAGAATGAAAAAAGTTAAGTGTGATTTATGTTATGATATTATGTGTCATTAATATCTGTGTGAATACTCTTTTTTCTATCAGGGAGACATCATGAAAGTCTTTTCTCTTTCCAACCGTTTCTATTACCGTGAATTCCCTGATCTGAAGAATATCGTTCTTCATGATCTGAGAGTCTATAACCGTGTTCTTCATAAGGCCTATAAATGTCTTTACGATCGTGCCTATAAGGGAGCCTCACAGTGCGGCGTATGTGATCGCAAGGAGGGGAGAAGGATACCGAAGGAATATCATGAATACAGGGAATGGAGAGAAGTGATCAGGGATCTGGGGAAAGCGACATTGGAGGAATGTCAGAGGACTCCGTATTTAAGCCTGTTCAGATAGAAAAAAAGCAGGACCCGGCAGTCATGCGATTCACTGGAAGATGGGAACATGGGGAAGGGATGGAATCCTGTGAAAGATTAAATCATAAGCTGACAATGGAACATTTCGCCAAAGCCTTGCGCTACAGAGAGAAGCAAAAGAAGGAGATGGGAAGGTGTCAGTGGAACCAC
This sequence comes from Traorella sp. mt218, assembly GCF_055420025.1. Classification (NCBI taxonomy): domain Bacteria; kingdom Bacillati; phylum Bacillota; class Erysipelotrichia; order Erysipelotrichales; family Erysipelotrichaceae; genus Traorella; species Traorella sp. mt218. The sequence continues at coordinate 157,641 of NZ_JBVAYM010000003.1, read as the reverse complement.
GCCGCTAGAAAGGCAGGTGGGTATGCAGATAGGGAAATGCTTATTTGCATATGATTTTGGATACAGAATCATTTTCTTGGAATCAATGAAGGTTTGATTTTGAATAGAAGATGGAAAAAAAGAAGAATCAAATAAAAATATCATCGTATAAGATTTTGTGTTATACTTAAAAAGTCTTACGGTGGGGTGAGAAAATGAAAAAAATAGCGATGATGATCATAGCCGCTATCCTTTTTATGGCCGGATGCAGCCGTGACGGGTATGAAAGAAGCAGAGAATCAGGAGAAATCATTGAGATTTCGTTGAATGAAATGGAAGAAATGATGGCTGCCCAGGAAAGCTTTGTTGTTTCTTTTGAAACCACCTACTGTATGTACTGCGCTCAGTTTGAAGAAATATTTCGTGAATATATTCAGGATCACGAGGTGACATTATATCGCGTAATCCTGGATGAAGAGGCGACGGGCGAACAGGAAAATCTTGCGATCATCCATCGGTATTTTCCTGAATTTTTGACGACACCGGGTATTTTTTATGCTGAAAATGGTAAGGAGAAGGATTATTTGGATACCTATCATTTGGGAATATCTGAGAGCGTGATCGATGAGTGGGTCGTTGAATTACAATTGGACAAGAAAAAATAAGGAGATGCAAAATGAATCAAAATCATGAATTTCAAAATGAATCAGAAAAGAATAATAAAGCGATGATCTTTTATATCTTAGCGGCCTTATTATTGCTGTACATGGGCATGAGCGCAATTACAAGCTATCAGTCTTTTGCCGCTTATTGTGATAATTACGGATTGAATATGTCGGAGCAGTGGTTCTTAGGATTCCAGACGATTCTGGCTGCGATCGTTCCGTGTCTGGTCTATGCCGCCCTTCTTTATGGCATCGGATTATTGCTGGATAAAAAATAAGTGAAGATGAGCAAGCAGAAATGCTTGTTTTTTTTTAATACCAGCAGTGGTTATATCGTCATAATTTGTTGTAATAATTAAAAAAATCACAAGAATGTAATTATTAAAAAATACAAATATTTGCTTAATGAGTACAAAGTCAAATTACCAAAATATGGTTATACTGTATTTGTGAGGGCTTTCATTCATTTTTGAGCATTTTTAAGCAAAAAACATCTGACGGACATTTCGTATTATTTTATTTTGGATGATAATTTACAGACAGGCACATGATCGCTGGGGAAAAGAAGCGATTAATTCAAAATATGATAGAGGAAGTGTACCAATAGAAAATGTCATGCTTTTATATGAGCCAAAAGTGATGAATTCCATGAGGAGGGATAAACTGAGAAATGAACTTACAATTGAATAATAATTGAGAGGAGAATATATGAAAAAGTTAAGAAACGTACTAATGGGTACATTATCATTAACGATGGCTTTGAGCACCTTGACAATTTTCAATTCTGTAAGCGCTTTAGCGAATGCTTCTTCATACAGAGGATCGCTGAATGAAGTAAAAGAGGCTGTTGTGGATAGAAATAATGATAACATCGTGTATGTAACATTTAATGATGATGTAACTGCGAAAATCACTTTTTTGGAAGACGGTATTTTCAGATATAATGTAGATCCTTCGGGCGTCTTTTCTAAGTACGCTTCACCGAGATCGAACAGTCATACTGCAAAGATACAGCAGTATCCGGATGAATCTGAATATTACAGTCATCCAAGTGCAACAGTAGATGATAACGGCGATACGATTACGATCTCCGTTTCAAATGAAGAAACAAAGGAAACGACGAAAATCATTTATGATAAAGATACAGCAAAAATGTCTGTCATGGTCAATGATACAATCGTTTTGCAGGAAAAAGAGTCCCTGTCGATCACCAATGGGGCCACTGTTCAAACGCTAATAAAAAATGATGGAGAAAACTTTTATGGCGGAGGAACACAGAATGGACGCTTTGTTCATACCGGACAGGAAATAAATATTGCTAATGAAAGTGGCTGGGTAGATGGACAGGTGGCATCACCCAATCCGTTTTATTGGACAACTTCAGGTTACGGCGTATTAAGAAATACTTTTGCAAATGGTAAATATAACTTTGGAAAAAATGAAAGCAGTACGGTAACAGCAACGCATAATGAAGCAGAATTTGATGCTTATTTCTTTGTGAGCGATGCTGCTGATGCTGCGAAAACAGCACAAAAGCTCCTTCAGGGGTATTATCATGTAACCGGAAATCCGGTATTATTGCCTGAATACGGTTTTTATGAAGGACATCTGAATTGTTATAACCGTGATGCATGGAATAGCGGAACTTCGAAAGCAGATCCTAGTGCCGGAAATAAAGTATGGTCAACTACAAATCCGGATGGTTCAGTTTTCCAGCAAACAGAAGCGGGCGGAACGGGTTATGTAATCAAAGAAGGATTGAAGGAAGAATCCTTAAACGGTAAGGCGCCGACGGTATTTACGACTCAGATTCCTGAAGGTGTTACGACTCCTTATGAATTTTCTGCGCAGTCAGTCTTAAACAGATATTTTGACAATGATATGCCGATAGGTTATTTCGTACCGAACGACGGTTATGGCTGTGGTTATGGACAGAATGGCTATAATATGACCGGTGGTGTAGATTCCAATGGAAACAGCTCAGAAGATCGTATTGCAGCCGTTGATGCCAATGTCAATAACTTGGCTGAATTTACACAATATGCGAACAGTTTAGGTGTTGCGACCGGCTTATGGACACAGAGCCAGCTGTCACCTACGACAAATAAAGATACTTTATGGCATTTGCTTCGCGATTTTGAAAAAGAAGTGACTGTGGGTGGTATCACGACATTGAAAACTGACGTTGCATGGGTCGGCAGTGGCTATTCGATGCAGCTAGATGGTGTTAAAAGAGCCTACGATATCGTAACGACAACGGTGAATACACGTCCAAATATTATTTCTTTAGATGGCTGGGCAGGTTCACAGCGTTACAATAGTGTATGGACGGGTGATCAGGCAGGCGGTAACTGGGAATATATCCGTTTCCATATTCCTACTTATATTGGACAGTCATTAGCAGGAAATCCAAATGTCGGAAGTGATATGGATGGTATCCATGGCGGAGCACCGCTGATTGCAACCAGAGATTATCAGTGGAAAGCATTCACACCTCAGATGCTGAACATGGATGGCTGGGGTACTTATGCCAAAGTTCCTCATGCATTCGCAGATCCATATAAGAGCGTATCGAGAATGTATCTGAAACTGAAAGCACAGCTGATGCCTTATATTTATACAAGTGCGGCTTCAGCAGCTAATATTGATACGGGCAATGAAGATACAGGTCTTCCGATGGTAAGAGCTATGTTTTTGGAATTCCCGGATGATTCTTATGCATTTAGCAAGAACATGCAGTATCAGTACATGTTTGGAGATGCTTTCCTTGTTGCTCCTGTTTATCAGAATACAGCGGCTGATGGCGATGGCAATGATATTCGTAATGATATCTACCTGCCTGATGGCGAAGTATGGATTGATTATTTTACGGGACAGCAGTATGCAGGCGGTGCAGTGATCAACAATTTTGCAGCTCCTTTGTGGAAGCTTCCGCTCTTTGTAAAGAATGGTTCGATCGTTCCGATGTATGAAGAGAATAATACACCGGATAAAATTGATAAGAACAATCGAATCGTTGAATTCTGGCCTGCAGGTTCTACTTCTTATACAGCTTTTGAAGATGATGGAAAATATATTGAAAACAATACAACAGAAGATAAAGATTATGGAACGATCGACAATATCTCCTATGGTGAACACGTATCCATCAACTATACCTCTGTTGTAGATAATGATACAGCTACACTGACAGCTGGCAAATCAAATGGTACTTACAAAGGATATACACCTGAAAAAAATACGACATTTGTCGTGAATGTTTCTAAAGAACCGACTTCAGTGATTGCAAGAAACGGTAGTGAAGACTTGAAACAGGTGAAGGCTAACAGTAAGGAAGAAGTGTTGAATGCTGATGTTGATGCAGGAACCTTCGTATATTATTACGATGAATCACCGGCGATTGAAACATATGCATTAGATTCAGAAACAAAAATAAAGGAAATGGTTGCAGATGTGAAAGTTTCCCCTAAGTTGTACGTGAAGTTTGCTGAAACAAATGCAGAAGTGAATGAACAGCAGCTGATCATCCATGGCTTTGTCAATGATGGTCATTTACCGGCTGATGAAGTCAATGAAGAATTGTCTGTTCCTCAGGATCTAAAAGCAGATGAAGTTTCTTTCGATTATGTAACGTTGAGCTGGGGTGCTGTGAAAGATGCTCAGTCTTATGATGTAGAGGCAGACGGAATCATTTACTCTTTGATTTCTTCAAATTCTTACACACATAAAGGATTAAGTTACTTGACTGACCATACCTATCGTGTACGTGCAGTAAATCAGGACGGTTATTCTGAATGGAGCGAGCCTTTCAAAGCTCAAACAGAAGATAATCCTTATCGCAATGTTCCAAGCAATATGAGCGTATCTTATGATAATGGAGAAGTTCCGACTGCATATGCCGGAAAATTTGCAAATATGGTTGATGGTGATGACACAAGTGAATATAGTTCAAGAGATGCAGGTGTATTCAATGGTAAGTCATTTACGATTGATATGAAGAAGGTCTATACACTTGAAAAACTGGAATATGCTTTTAGAAAGGACTATGGTAATGGAACCATTCAAAAACTAGGTATAGCTTATAGTACGGATGGTGTTACATGGAAGACTTATGCTGATGAGATCACATTGAATTTAACGAATGATAATTGTCCTCTTGGAAGCAGCAGTGTTCAAAATGCAAATGCACGTTATACAACAATTGAATTTGATCAGCCATTCAAAGCCAGATATCTGAAATTGACCACAGTTCAGACTTCCGGAGGATTCTTGCAGGCGTATGAGATTCGTCCATATCATGCTGATGGTGAAACAGGTATTTTACCGGGTGATTATGATAATAATGGAACGATCAATGGAAATGATGAGGTATGGTTAGAGAATCATCATCCGGATGCTGCCGGTTCGAGAAAAGGACAAGCCATCTATGATGCAGCTCCTCCTAGCGGTACCGGTGCTCATGATTTGAATGAAAATGGTATCTTTGATGCAGCAGATATCGCAATCTTAACAAGCCAGCTGAATGGCGGTGTGAAAGAAAAGCTGGATGCCAGTGGTATAGTTGCTGTTGTTCCGTCAAAAACATCAGTATCAGCAGGTGAAAATTTCACAGTTGATGTTTACGGAAGCAACTTGAAGAATGTTTATGCCTTTGATTTTGAATTGACATTTGAACATGGAGCATTGTCATCGGCATCTGATGATTTCAAGGTAGAATCATCAACAAAGACTTCAAATATGAAAATATATGAGAATCTTCATGAAGGTGATGCTAATGACAGAGTGTATGCAGCCTTTACCAATATCGGTGATCAGGCTTTGGTCAATGGTGACATCAAATTGGCAACCGTTGCTCTGAAGGCAAATAAAGAGCTTCAATTAAACGATTTGAAGGCTTCATTTAGTTTATTGGTAGGATCAAGCCTGAATTATGTCAATGCTTTAGAATTTGAAGCACCACAGATTCCTGAAGTTTCAGAATCAAGAAAATTAGCAGCTCATACTGATATCGTTGATGCCCAAGCGAAATCGACAGGACCAGATGGCAGTGATATTTGGTCAAGTCTGGATGGTAATCCTGTAACTTATACGAATAGTAACTACAATGGTGAGAATGGCAAAACAGGTATTGAACTGGCTCATCCTCAGATTTATACATTCACTTTAAGCAAAGAAATGGAAATCAATAAAGTGGGTGTACAGGCAAGAAGCGCAGGTCATTTAAATCAATTGGTTTCATATGAAGTATGGGTAAGTAATAATGGCAAGGATTATACAAAAGTAGCCTCACAAACAGTAACGACAGGTGATATGACTTATGTTGAATTCAATGCTGTCAAAACACAATATGTTCAATTACAGCTTTATGCGGGTGAAAATGTAAATTGTGTTTCCACAAGTGAAGTAGAGATCTGGAGTGCAGGAGCAACTACTCCGGCAGGCACAGCGCTCAATTTGAACCATATGACTATTACACCGGAGGCAGCTGATCAATTGCAGCCAAATATGGGAGTAGATAAGCTGGTTGATGGTAAAGTAGGTGAAGATGATTATCGCTATGAATTTAAGTGGGGCGATAGTCAGGAAGTCGTTGGTGCACAACTGCCGCATGAAATCCGTTATGATTTTCATCAATCACAGACATTGGCTTCATTACGCATCCAGATCCGTCATAATGGGGATACACTGAATACAGGTGCTTTAAAAGACTTTGAACTCTACGGTATCAGAAAGACAAGTGATGGTGAAGTTAAAACGCTGATAGGCTCTTACACGATGGATACTTATGATAAGACGTTTGATTTAAAGAATCAGACATATGATGCCGTTATTCTGAATTGTAAGACATCCCAGGGAGGCGTGGCTTATAAGCTGAATATCGATGAAACGACGTTTACAACAGGTACAGCAAGCAGTGTCACAGGTATTGAATTTGCTGCAGATACACCGGATGAAATTTATGTGGGACGTTTGACACCGATCCTAGCAAATGTATTACCGGCAGATGCCGCAAATAAGCTTTATACCGTAGAAAGCGATAATGATAATGTTCGTGTGATTACTTACTCGGATGGCAAGAACTATTATTATTCATTATTGGCATTGAAAAAAGATATAAAAGCGAACATTACTGTGAAGTCATTGGCAGATGAGAAGATCAGTGTGACAAAAGAAATAAGTGTAAGCAATGGTGCATATTTAGAAGATCTGAAGGCAGCGATTGCTCAGACTGAAGCATTGAGTGAAAATCTCTATACTGCTGAATCTTATGAGAGAGTGTCAAACGCACTGGAAGATGCAAATAATATGTTAAGCAGTGATTTACAGGACAAGGTTGATAAGGCAGAATTGAATCTGTTAAATGCAATTGCTATGCTTGAATTTAAGGGTTCAGATACGAGCCGTGAAGATAGCGTGCATCATATTGATGAAAAGCAGATGACAGTTACTTTTGTTACTAGCAATGCAGCTGCTGATGGTAAGAAAGAAAATATTATTGATAATCAGGCGGATACGATCTGGCATTCCGCATATGGAGCCAATGATTCGCTTCCGGTAGAAGTTATCGTTGATCTGGGCTATGTTTATGATCTTGAGCAGGTAGATTATCTGCCTCGTCAGAATAGTTCAAATGGTCATATTACTCATTATCGTATTGAAGTAAGTACAAATGGTACAGATTATGTTCCGGTAGTAGAAGGTTATTTATCAAACAACGGCTATGAATTAGATGATAAGACTTCTCCGAAGAAGATCAAATTTGAACCGGTAGAAGCCCGTTATGTGAAGTTTATTGCTATTGAGTCGATCGGTAATGCGGGAGCAGTTAATAACCGTTATGCTTCAATCGCAGAACTTGATTTCTATGGAACAACAGAGGTTGCGGCAACAAAAGTAGAATTTGTTAATACTGAAGAAAAGATGTTTGTTGGAAATGAACTGCAGCTGGTTGCAATGACTACTCCTTCAAATGCATCGTTGGATGGATATATTTGGGCAAGTGACAATATTGAGGTTGCAACTGTTGATGAAAATGGTAAGGTGACGGCGCTTCAAGAAGGAAAAGCAAACATTACCGTTAAATCGGCTGATGAAACAATTACTGCTTCAATACTTATCACAGTTACAGCGGCAGATAAGACGGATCTCGCAGCTGCCATAAAGGATATCGAAGCTTACATAGGATTACTTGACAATGAGCAGATCAAAGCATATCTGACTGCTGAGCTTAATAAGGCACAAGAGGTATATGGTAACGATCGTGTTACGGAAGAGGATGTTTTGAAGGCGTTGAATGATCTCAATGCGGCAAAGGCTACTGCCGAAATGACAGTGACAATACTTGTACAAGCAGATGATCTGATCAATACTGATTTAAGCAAGTATGATCCTGAAGGACAGGAAGAGTTTAAGCAACTGATTGAAGAAACTAAGAAGCTGATGGAAGATCCAATAACAAATTTGGAGGCCTTGAAAACAAAGGTATCAGAATTAGAAGCTCAGAAAGCTCAATTGATCAAACTGGATGTTACAGCTTTAAATAATCTGATCGCGGTTGCAGAAGATATTGATATGGATAAGTATGTAGACGATGCAGGAAAAGAAGCATTCATGAAGGCATTGGAAGATGCCAGAAAAGTCGCACAAGCTCCTGTAAGTGTTCAGCAGATCAAAGATGCGGAGAAAGCACTTGTTGATTCGGAAAGTGGATTAACTTTGAGTATGAATGATGAAACAGAAGAATCGTTAAGAGAGTTATATGAAGCATTCAAAGCTCTGAATAAGAGCGAGTACACTGAAAGCTCGATCAGGATGATTGAAGATGTGATGAAAGATCTTGAATTCGCTTTAAATAATGATCAGACTTCACAAATTGATGCTTCTGAGCTATTGAAAGCAGCAGCTGAAAAATATGCTTCTCTTGAAAAAGTTTCTCATCCGTCTACACCAGAAACTCCAATGGATCCAAACAATCCTGCACAAGCCGGAGAATCTGAGTCCACAGATAAACCAAGTACTACAACAGAAAGTGAAACTCCTTCGACAAGTGATTCCGGCATGATAGCTGTATATGTAAGCTTGTTTGCTGTGAGTGTTCTAGCATTGGCTGTATGCTTGAAAAGAAAAAAAGAAGTAAATTAAATAATACTCTTATTGCTGGATAAAACTATAGAGATTGAAAGACTGAGGGGGGACTGTCTGTTTAAAATGAGGTATTCTCTTTAAACAGCAGCCTCCTTTCTTAACTATTTTTATAAATAGCGAAAGAACAAAGGAGATAACATGAAATTTAAAAAGATACTTAACTTGATCTTGTGCTTAGCTATGACTGTTACAATGTTTTCGACAGGAGCAATAAAAGTGCATGCGGTAGAAACGCCTGTCAATACAAATCTCGCATTAACAAAACCAGTTGTAACTAATTTGTTAAGTGTTAATGATCCTTCATTTCTTACAGATGGTAAAATTGAAACTCGTATGACAAGCAGTATATATGATATTAAACCATCAGTAGACGATCCATTCTGGGCATATGTTGATTTGGGTAGTGTTCAGGAAATGAATTATTTCTCGGTTGTATGGGAAAGTGATTCAAATTATGCAAAAGATTTTAAAATTTATACAACAAGCGAAGAAACAATAAATGATAATACACAATGGACGTTAGTAAAAGAAGTAACAAATAATACTTCCGGAAGAACATCTGAAATTGAATTAGAAAAAGCTGTTTCAGGGCGCTATATAAAATTAGAAGTGACGGCGGTCACTGGTTATCCAAATGTATCAGCTTGTGAATTCATAGTCATGTTAAAGGGAATATCTACTCCTGTTAATACAAACCTGGCATTGGAAAAGCCCATTAATGCATCGGCAGAATATCCTTCTTTACCAGCAAAAAACTTAGTAGATGGTAAAGAAAACACACGCTGGTCAGCAGAAGCAGCTGCTCCACAATCTGTAGTTATTGATTTAGAAGAAAGCTATCAGATGAATTACTTCTCTATCTTATGGGAAGGTGGAAATTTTAATATGATAGGAGCCAGCTATAATATCTATGTTTCTGATGATACGAATAATTGGGGAAGTCCTGTTGTGGCTAAAAAAGGAAATACTGAAGTTAAATCGATCGATACATTAAAGTCACCTGTGAGCGGTCAATATGTAAAACTGGAAGTAACAGAGGTTACAGGAAATTACTCTCAAAAAAACGTTTCAGCATATGAATTTGAGATCATGTTGAAGGATGACTCTGAGAAAACCCCACAAAACCCTCAAGAAAATGTAGCTTTGAATAAAAAAGGATATTCCAGCAGTGATGAAACAGCTGGTCTGACGGCAGATAAAGCATTTGATGGAAATATATCAACAAAGGATTCTCGCTGGTCCAGTAAACAAGGGAATGCACCTCATTGGATCTTTGTTGATTTAGGCGAAGAGAGGGATATCAAAACGATTCGTCTTTATTGGGAAACAAGAAAAGCAACAAAATACAGAATTCAAGTGGCAGATACTGTAACGGATACAGCAACGGGTGATGGTAATTGGAAAGATGTTGCAACTTTAAATGAAAGACCTAATTCAAAAACAGATACGATTACCTTGCCGAATGTTCAAAAGGGTCGTTATGTGCGTTTGTATATTGATTCTTTTACGGCACTTGATCCAGATAGCAGCGAGAGCTGGAATACAATTTCTATTTATGAAATGGAAGTTTATGGAGGAGTACCAGCTATTTCGATGAATGATATTGGTAATATGATTCGTGTTGAATCTCCTGCTAAAGGAAGTACAAAACTGAATGTTACCCTTCCTGAAGTAGAAGGTTATGAAGTTACATATAATGGTACGGATCTTGAACAGGTGATTGATGAAGACTTAACGATCTATACACCAATTGTTGATAAAACGGTGAAGGTTTCATTTAAGATCGTCAATACTGAAACGAAAGCATATGAATTTAAGGAAATTCCTATTACTGTTCCTGGGAAAAATACAGTTGAAACAAATGATAACAAAGCATTAAAAGTATTGCCGGAACTTCAGGAATGGAAAGGCCGTACAGGTGAATTTATTGTTTCAGGCAGCAGCAGGATTATCTATGAAGATGATACGTTAAAAAATGCTGCGGAAGAAATGAAGGCTGATTATGAAGCTTTAACTGGTAAAACGATCGAAGTCGTTAAAGGTACAAAAAGTGATGTAAATGCAGGTGATTTCTTCTTTGGAAAAACTGCAGATACGACTCTTGGCCTGAAGGATGAAGGATATCTGATGGAAATCAATGATTCTGTTACTGTTACTTCTGAAACACAGACGGGGGCTTACTGGGCAACTCGTACGATTCTTCAGGCGTTAAAACAGAATGATTATGTAAGCATTCCAAAAGGGATCACGCGTGATTATCCTTTATATAAAGTACGCGGGTTTATTCTGGATGTTGGCCGTAAGACATTTACATTGGATTATCTTAAACAGCTTGTAAAACAGATGTCTTGGTATAAGATGAATGACTTCCAGGTACATTTAAATGATAATCTAATTCCTCTTGAAAAATATTCAAGCGCAGGTCTTGATCCAATGAATGCTTATTCTGCGTTCCGTTTGGAAAATGATACAGTAAAAAAAGGAAATGTATTGGTAGATACAAATGGGGATCCGGTTCAAGTAAACGGAAAAGAACAAGTATATCAGAATGATCTGACTAGTACGGATTTGTGGTACACCAAAGAAGAGTTTAAAAATTTTATTAAAGAATCACGAGTGTTAGGTGTGAATATCGTACCTGAAATTGATACTCCTGCTCACTCATTGGCATTAACTCGAGTATTGCCAGATTTACGTTTGGGAACTTGGGGACGTCAAAACGATCATTTGGATTTAGTAAAATCTTACGAACAGTGTCTGACATTTGTAAAGACAATCTTTAATGAATATTTAGAAGGAACAGATCCGGTATTTGATAGTGATACGATCGTTCATATCGGTGCTGACGAATATAATGCTTCTTCAGTAGCATATCGTAAGTTTGTAAATGACATGATAGAATATGTTCGTGATGCCAAACAGCGCGTGGTACGTGTCTGGGGAAGCTTTTCGGCAGCTGCTAAGGGTGATGCAATCGATACAGTGGCAGATGATGGCACGAGAGTACAAATCAATCTTTGGAATTTCAGTTATGCGAAAATGAATGAAATGTACGAAAATGGATTTGATCTGATTAACTGTAATGATGGAAATTACTATATCGTGCCTAACGCAGGATATTATTCCAGTGGTAAGATCAGTGATGGCAACATGTATAATCTGGATATCAATAAGATCAGTAATGTGACGATTCCTGCTGGTGATAAACAAATGATCGGTGGAGCATTTGCTGTTTGGAATGATATGACCGATTATTTGGACAATGGTGTTAGTGAATACGATGTTTATAGCCGTATTAGTAATTTATCGCTTTTCGCAGCAAAATTATGGGGTAAAGGAGAGCTTAATTTGAATGAAGCCAATGTGCGTTCAAGTGAATTGGGAGATGCACCTCGTACAAATTTTGGTTATAAGGTTGATAGTGAAACCGATGAATACATGAATTTATCGATGGATGAATTGAAAGATAGCTCTGAGAATAAATTTATTGTAAATGAAGGTGAAAATGCCTCTCTTGTTGAAGTTGATGGTAAAAAAGCATTGGAGCTGAAAGGTTCTACCAGTTATATTACGACAAATCTTGAAACAGTTGGTTTAGGAAGTGATTTACGAGTTAAAGTAAAAAGAACTTCGGCAAGTACTGAGGAGCAGATTCTGTTTGAAAGTCCATATGGAAGTATCAAGGCTGTGCAGGCTGAAACCGGAAAAGTAGGGCTTTCAAGAGAAAGGTTTAATTATTCCTTTGACTATACATTACCGTTGAATGAGTGGGTAGAATTAGAGTTTAAAAATGAACTGAACACGATTTCACTATATGTTAATGGTGAAAAGGTAGATACTCTGGGTGATGGTGAGAAAATACAAGGACGTCCTCTATTGGCTACGATGATGTTCCCTATGGCTGTTATAGGAAGTAAGACGAATGCGTTTATTGGTTTTGTTGATGATGTTCGTATAGGTAAAAGTGATGATTTTAGTAGCACAATGTCATTGGACTATGCATTATGGAATGCTTCAACAGTGATTCGTCATGAAAGTAATAATGATTTGGCATTATTGATTGCTAAGGGCAAAGAATTGTTGAAAGAGTATGATCCAAGTGAAGAAGAGATCACACGTTTAACAAATGAGATCAATGCAATCGTAGATACATATGATTATGAAAAGGCAAATTATAATCGTATCCATGTTTACCATTCATTAGTTGAAGATCTTTCTGCATTTACAGATGAAAGTGCCGCAACTGTTACTCGCATTTTAAATTCAATTCGTTATGATCTTCCTGTTGAACTTCAGACAACAGTAGATGGATATGAGCATGATTTATTAAGTGCAATTGAAAAATTAGAAACAAAACCGTTGACAAATCTATATTTTATTGATCAGTCAACGATGAAAGCAACTGCGTCAAGCAATCATACAGATGGTTCTACACCAGATAAAGTATTGGATGGAAATACCTCTACAATATGGCATACTTTATGGAGCGATACAGAAATGCCGCATTGGATCGATCTAGAATTTAGTGAGCCAACTGAAATAAAAGGTTTGATTTATACACCGCGTCAGAGTGGAAATAATGGTAATGTGACAGAGTATGAGATCCAGGTAATGATTGGTGATAAATATCAAACAATCAAAAAAGGAACCTTACAAAATAATTCAGATGTCAAAACAATTGAATTTGAACCTGTTACAACAACTCATATACGTTTAGTATATGTGAAAGCCGTTAATAATAATGGTTCGGCAGCTGAACTTCAAGTGGTTCGTGCAAATATCAATGCAGATATAGAAGGCTTAAAGGCGGCTATTCAGGAAGCTGAAGAATTATTGGATTCTTTCAATAAGGCTGACTTTGTTGAAGAAACATGGAATGGTGCTGAGCAATTGCTTGCAAATGCAAAGGTCTTAGTATCTTCAGATGATCCTGATGCAAATGAAGTTGCACAAACGATTTATGACATTTCTAAGAAAATTACTGAACTTCGTTTAGGCAACATTGACATGAGTGATTTGAACGCTCTTATTAAAGAAGCAGAATCTTTAAGTGAAAATGAATACACTGCTGAAAGCTGGAAAATGATGCAGGAAAAATTAGCGGCTGCAAAAAAAGTTGCAGATAACAAATATTCATCTCAAACGACAGTTAACCTTGCAATAACTGAATTGGAAGATGCGCTTAAACAACTTGTGAAAGTTGAAAAAATACAAATAGATAAGACAGAATTGCAGAAAAAATTAAATGAAGCAAAAGCTATCAACACAAGCAGATATACGAAAGAAAGCGTAAGTGCTTTGGATAAAGCAATGGCTGATGCAGAAAAAGTGTTGACAGATGAAAGTGCCACACAGGATGTGGTTGATATGGCAGTGAAAGCACTGGAAGATGCAGTGAACGGTTTACACAAATTGACAGATTCTTCAAAAGAATCTAAAGCACCATCTACCAATGATAACAGCATGCTGGGTGTATATATCGGTTTACTGTCTGTCAGCATGGCGGCAATCTTTGTTTTCTTGAAAAAAAGAAAGCAAGAAATGAATTAAATTTTATACGAAAGAAGGGACGGTTCAAATTTCTTCCCTCCCTTCTTTTTGATCCATAATTAAGAGGAGAAGAATAAATAATGGGAAAATTTTATGGAAAATTACTGAGAACTTCATTAGCGATGGTTCTTGCTGCAAACACGTTGTCAATACTGACTCCGAAAGTTACGATTGTAGAAGCAAGTGATGTAGAATATGAAATTTATCCTACACCACATGCAATGACTTATCAGGAAGGGAATTATGTCATACGTCCGGAAGTCAATGTCATCTATGAACAAGAAATTGATGATGTTACAAAAAATAGAATGGCGGAAGTATTGGCAACTAAGGACAAAGAAGTTACGATTAGTAATGAAATTGTAAAAGGGAAAACAAATATTCTTGTAGGTACATATGATTCAAAAGGATATGTAGATCAGTATGTACAGAATCATTATGTATTTAGTGATGGACTGTTTGATCATTATGGAGCTTATTTCATGGCCTCTAATAACGATGAAATCATTATTTTGGGTCGAGATACAGATGCTGCTTTTTATGGAATCACTTCCTTAAAACATATTTTCAATCAAATGGATGGTTCGAGTATTCGAAATTTTGAGATGAATGACTATGCTGATGTAAATATCCGTGGTTTCATTGAAGGTTATTATGGTATTCCATGGTCAAATGAAAATCGTATGGCTTTAATGAAATTCGGTGGCGATTTTAAGATGACTTCTTATATCTTTGCGCCAAAAGACGATCCATATCATCAAGGGAAATGGCGGGATCTATATCCGGAAAATGAGCTTAATGCCATCAAAGAAATGGTTAAGGTAGGTAATGAGTCTAAGTGCCGTTTCGTTTGGACAGCTCATCCGTTTATGGGCGGATTTAATTCAGCGAAGGCTGATGAGGAAATTCAAAGCCTGTTGAAAAAATTCGATCAGCTTTATGATGCAGGTGTCCGTCAGTTTGGGGTGCTGGGTGATGACGTAGGAAATCTTAATCGCGAAATCGTAATTAAGATGATGACAGCTGTTTCAGAATGGGCGAAAGAAAAAGGCGATGTTTATGATACGGTTTTTTGTCCTGCCGGATATAATCATTCATGGCAGGGAAATTACTCTGAATTAAATGAGTATGATGCCGGTTTCCCTGATGATATTCAGATATTTTGGACCGGTGAAGCGGTGTGTAAGCCGGTCGAACAGAAGACCTTGGATCATTTCAGAAATCAGAATGCGATGAATGGTGAAAGACGTGCACCGTTATTCTGGTTAAACTGGCCGGTCAATGACATTAATCATGGCCGTTTGCTGATGGGAAAGGCAAGTCTGCTGCATACAGATATCAATGTGGAAGATATTGCAGGTTTGGTTACTAATCCAATGCAGGAATCGGAAGCTTCAAAGGTCGCTATTTTTGCGGTTGCTGATTATTCTTGGAACGTAAAAGGTTTCAATGTTGAAAAAAGCTGGGCAGATTCTTTTGAATATATTGAGCCGGATGCTGCGAATGAATTACATATACTTGCAAAGCATATGTCTAATCCTCAGCCAAATGGGCACGGACTTGTTTTAGAGGAATCAAAAGAGCTCCAGCCGTTGATCAATACATTTAAACAGGCATTGCAAGGCAACGGTTCCGTTGAAGAAACAGGAAATCAGCTGATTGAGGAAATGAATATCATCATTCAGGCTTGTGAAGATTTCCACGCTAAGAGTAAAAATGTCAAACTTAAAGAAAATTTATTGCCGTTTACCAATTCATTAAGAGATTTATGTATTTCGATTCGATCTTTTACGAAAGCCAGAATTGCTTTAGAAATGAATGATCTATATACTGCTTTTAATCAATATACAGACGGGACAGCTTATTTGAGCCAGTCAAAGACATATACGAAAAATAAGCTGAACGGTGCTTTGCAGGTCGTAAGTCCGGGTTCAACTCATTTGATTCCTCTTGCGGCGTCTTTGCAGGACAGCTTATCAGCGCCGATCAATGATTATGTTTCAGGAAATGATGATACACTGATCATTACAGCTGAATCCAGTTTTAAGACTTTCCATGCCGGTACGGTTGACAATATCATAGACGGAAAGACAAATACACATGCATGGTATAACGGTTATGAAGCTGTCGGGCAATATTATCAGGTAAATTTCAGTGTCCCTGCAACAATTTATGGTGTGAATATCTTGAATGGTGCAAGCCAAAACGGTAAAGAAAAAGATACTTTCGGTTATGCAAAATTAAGATATAAAACTTCTGATTCCGAAGAATGGAAGGATTTAGATGGCGGCAAAGAATATGGCGAATACGCAGAAACGGTGAATGTCAGCGGTATTGAGATCGAAAATGTCGTTGCTGTCAGATATGAATGTACAAGGACAGGTAGTGGTAATAAGTGGCCTTCAATGCGTGAATTTGAAGTGCTGCTGGAGCCGGTAAGCAAAACTTTTACGAAGGAAGTTATTCGTACAAAGGATCGCTGGGCGATTTATCAAGGTGCTGATGATAATATAGTCGATGGCCTCACGTCAACCGGAACATGGTATAAGGTAAGAAACGATAATGGTGAAAACCGAGATACCGCTATGCCGGGTGACTTTATCGGGGTCAAGCTGTCCCAGCCGATCATCCTGGGAAAAATTGACATCTTACAGGGAATGGATGATAAAACAAGTGATTATTTCCAAAATGTAACACTGCAATGGTCATTGACAGGTAATGACGATGATTGGCACGATATCCAGTCATATACCGATACACGTCATATTCAGATCGATTTATCTGATCAAAATATTACAGCTCAGTATGTTCGTGTAGTCAACACAAAAGTTCAGCAGAATTGGATCGGTATGCGTGAATTTGATGTTCAGTCAAAGGTATATTTCAATTCAAAAGCATATACCAATGTTGATACATATCGCAATATCGGTGTCAATGTATTAACCGATAATGCTTATCTCGATCCTCAAGGTGATCTTACCTTGGATCAGAATGAATATATAGGTATCAAATTAGATCGCGTTCATGAAGTAATGTCTATTCAGGCAGATTTAGAAAATGCTGATGGCATTCTTATAGAAACATCTTTGAATGGTTATGAATGGATAGCTTATGATGAAAATGACGGCAATATAAATGCCCGTTATATTCGTTTGATCAATCATTCAGATACACCGATTACTTTTGATATCAATGCACTCACTGTGAATACGCTTGAGTATTATGAAAAATCCTTATCTCAGGAATTAACCAAAAACTTTACATTGGACAGTGCAACGCCGGCAGGTAATTTATTTGACGGTGATCGTACGACACAGGTGAATTTTAAACCGAATCAGAAACAGGGCAATCAGTTTGTTTATGATTTAGGAAGAACGATCCATATTGATACGTTGAAGGTCGTTTGCAAAGATAGTGAAATTGATTATCCGCGTCATGCGAAAATATCTGTTTCTATGGATGGTAAAATATGGCGTGATATCATGTTTATCGGAAATCAGGATGGACCAAACGAAGGTGAAGCAACCAACGAAGAAGATATCAATGATGTACTTCCTTTGCATGAAACATCGTATAATGCCAAAGAGGTAACGGATGTCAATGTGGAAGCCCGTTATTTAAAGCTTGAGATCACGCGCACAAAGGTCGAAGATAATAAATGGCTGCGTCTTCAGGAAATCGAGATCAATAAGGGTGAGTATGTGCCAAGCACGAATGATCCTACATTTACCGGCTGCAATGATACGAAAAACGGACAGTTTTCATATATGACAGATGGTAATTTAGCAACCGCATTTATTCCTGATAGCAAGAGCGGGACATTGAATTACACCATATCTGATAACCATGATATGAATCACATCAAGGTGATCCAAAATGCCAATGCAATTTCAAATGCAAGCGTTTATGCACGTTTATTGACTTCAAATGACTTAGCTCGTTTTGAAAGCACATGGGTTAAGTTAGGTAATTTAGCGCAGACCGTAAATGAATTTATATTACCTGAAAATTCAATTCTATTGGATCTTAAATTTGAATGGGAGAATACAGATGTAAGCATCTCGGAGGTCATACTTTCAAAGGGGACTTATGTCGCAGCTAATAAAGAAGAGCTTAAAAAGCTTTTAGAAACCCCTGCGAATACTTCAATATGGACGAAGAGTGCTGCTGATAAATATGCAACGGCATTTGAAGCGTTAAAAGCAGTGTATGCAAGTGAATATGCTGATCAGAGCAGTATTGATACCGTCGTTTCTTCTATCAAGAATCTCTTAAATGCTCCTGAACTAAAAGGAGATATGACCCGGCTTCAAAAGATTGCAGATGATGCGTTAACAGATAGTGAAAATTATACAGCTCGTTCATGGCGGTTATATGATAATGCATTAAATGCGGTAAAAAATGCGATAGCTGATCCTGAAAATGTATCGATTGCTGATGTTGAAAAATTGGTTGCAGATTATGCTTCCGCAAAACAGGCACTTATATTCAATCCGTCGAATATGGAAGAGGCAATTCTTATGTCAGAATCTGAAAATGACTTCATTAACTCAATTGAAAAGGTAGAAAACACTTATACAAGTCATTCATGGAAGGCTTATCTTGAAGCAAAAAAGGTAATGGATGACTTGATTAAAAAGCATGAAGCGGAAAATATCCATCCAATACAATTTGCGCAGGCATTAAAAGATGTGAAATCTGCCAGAGAAGCTTTAGTGAATATTTCAGAATTAGCCGAAGCAATCACAGCTTTTGAAGCAGTAAATGAAAATCTTTATACAGATGCTTCTTATGCTGCTTACAAGAAAGCGGTGGATGAGGCCAGGGAATTGTTGATTGATGGCAGCAAAACTTCGGTCATATCTGCAGTTGTTTCGATTGAAAATGCTAGAAAACAACTGGTCATCAAAGATAACGACTCTCTCAATACGTTGAATGAGCTGATTGCTCAGCTTGAAAATCATGCGGAAGAAGATTATACTACTGAAAGTTATTCAAAGTTGCAGAAAGCTCTAAACGAAGTAAAATCGTTAGATTTAAATAATCTGTCTTCTGAGCAGTTAAAAGATGCTATCGCGAGATTAGATAAAGTCTAAAAAGAGCTGGTTTCAGTAAAAACATTGCATCAATGGATGGAAAAAGCGGATAAATTAGATCAGAAGCTCTATACAAAAGAGAGCTATGCAAAACTGTTAGACAGCGTAGAAAAGGCCAAAATTATTCTTGTAAGCGGAACTGCAGAAGCTGTTTCTCAGACAATTGTTTCTATTGAAGACGCTATTTTGAATTTAGCTGTTAAAGCAAATGCAGATGAAGTAAAAGCCTATGTCGATCAGATCGTTGTAGAAGATGCTTCTAAATATACATCAAAAACATATGAGCAATATGAGGATGCTTATCATACACTTATAGCTTTGTCGAATGATCTTGATAATCTGTCTGTGGAACAATTCAATCAGGCTAAAACGGCATTTGAAACGGCTTATAAGAATTTAGTTATTAAAGATGATACGCAGAATGTAGGAGAACCAAGTGATACACCATCAACGAATGATAACAATAAGCTGGGTGTCTATGTGGGTCTGGTTGTACTCAGTACAGGTTTAATGCTTGTGCTTTTGAAAAAAAGCATACTAAGATTTAAAAAATCATCTTTGATCAGATAAAATGATGAAGGAGCGGATATACCATTCAAGTATATCCCTCTTTTTTATCACTGCAGACTATATCAGCAGAATAATAAATAGAACTGTCAAAATGAGGGTATTGATGCAATATAAAATAATCAAAACAAGTGAAGGATTCGATATAGACACCAATGAAAAAAGCACCCGGGGGTGCTTTTTAGATATCATAAATTTTAGAAAACTTGTCAATCAAATAATCTATATAGATATTTGGATCAAAAGGTTCATGACATACCTTTTCGATGATTTCATCAGCCTTATATAATGCTCCATACTGATGGATGTGCTCTCTTAGCCAATCCTCGATCAAAGAGAAATGATTGCCTGCCAATGCGACATCCACATCAATATCTTTTTTCATTGCTTTAAAGAATTGTGCCCCAAAGGCGCTTCCTAATGCATAAGTTGGAAAATAACCAAAGCTGCCGTCAGACCAATGGATATCCTGAAGAATGCCCTCACTGGCATCCTGTGGACGAACACCCAGGTATTCTTCGTATTTATCTGCCCATATTTGATCAAGATGATCCATATCAATATGACCATTGATCATTTCTTTTTCAAGCTCATAACGTATCAGGATATGTAAAGGATAGGTCAGCTCATCGGCTTCTGTACGAATGAGCGAAGGCTGGGAAACATTGATCATTTCCATAAAATCATCAAAAGCAATGTTCTTCAGTTGATCAGGGAAGATTTCTTTTACTTTAGAAAAGTTATTGACCCAAAAGGATTTACGCTTTCCTATATAATTTTCAAGAAAACGGCTTTGTGATTCATGCATGCCACTGGTCATACTGCCACTAATATAAAGACCTTCCAGTTTTTCATCTACATGCATCATATATAAAGCATGTCCGTATTCATGAATGATCGTAAAGATTGAGCTTACTAGTGAATCTTCCACATATTTGTTTGTAATACGTACATCATGCAAAGAAAAACTGCAAGTAAAAGGATGAGCACTTAATCCCATATAACATTCCTTTGGATTAAAATTCATATAATCCTTTAAGACATCCATGACCTTTTCTTGCCCTTCAATATCAAATATTTGATGTAAAGGCTGATCATCGATCTTTTTCCCTTCTTTTTGAAGTTTTTTAATAAAAGGAACCAGTCTTTCTTTGATACAGTTAAAGAAAATGTCATATTTTTCAATCGTCATACCGGTTTCATAATCATCCAGCATTGCATCATATAATGTCTTATCATACCCATAATAGCCATAGGCTTTCTTTTTCATTGTGATCAACTCTTTAAGCGTATCTTTGAAAAGTGTATAATCTTTTTCTTTTTTCGCTTTTTTCCAAGCCAGCTCACCCTTAGCTGTCAATTCCTGCATATAAATATAGAAATCACGTGGCAGCTTGCTGATACGATGAAGCTCTTTGAGAACCTGACGAATTTCTTCATTTATGATTTCTCCCAAATCAAGCTTTGACATTTCTTCTAATTTTTCGATATTTTCAGGTGCTGTCTGATAATCAAAAGCTTCGCCGCCTAGTAAAGACATCATCTTAATACGATAATCACTGCCGTTTTCAGGAGCAATGGTGGACATATCAAAAAATATCGTTGTTTCTGCCAACTGATATGCATTACATTTATCACGATATTGTTTATAAAAGGATAATGCTTCCTCTTTGTTCATAAAATTCACCTCTCCCCTATTTTAAATGAAAACGTTTTTACTTACAAGTAAACTTATGAGATAATATAGAAAAAGAGGGAAAAGTTATGAAAAGGAAAACAATAATAATAAGTAGTTTAATTTTCATTCTGACAATAACAGGCTGTGAAGAAGAAACATTAGAAGTAAGGGAAACAAAAAGAGGTTATACCATAGAAGAAATAGCAACACTGCCA
This sequence comes from Traorella sp. mt218, assembly GCF_055420025.1. Lineage (NCBI taxonomy): Bacteria > Bacillati > Bacillota > Erysipelotrichia > Erysipelotrichales > Erysipelotrichaceae > Traorella > Traorella sp. mt218. The sequence continues at coordinate 135,746 of NZ_JBVAYM010000003.1, read as the reverse complement.
GGAAGCACCAGCTATTTTATTTGGAGCTCAAATCGTGATGATATTCTTTACTATAGATATTATGATCAAGATGTTCATTTTTATTATGAAATCAACTTAGAAAATAAGCAGGTCGTTGCAATTGAAGAAGATGTTATTTATGATATGTCTGAAGAGACATGTGATCAGTGTAAATATGGGTACATTTCTTCTGAGCGGAGTATTTTAAAAGATGGTGAAGAACAGATAGGATTTCATGTTACCTATTATAGTCAACAAAACGGTGAGAAAAAGATCTTGTACGAGAAAGATATATACTATAATGACACTGATGGAAGGACAAGCACTTCTATTGGTTATGATTTGACAAGAGAGCATTTATATTTGCTTGATGACAAAGAAAATGAAGCTGTTTTATATGAAAGAGAAGATGATGATTGGAAAGAAATAAAAAGTTTTCCTTATGAACAAAATGGATATACGTTATATTCCTGTTATATGATTTATGGTGTGCTGCGAGTAGAATATCGAAATGATGAGAACATATGGCTGATCTTACAAGATGAGGAATATATCTTGGATATAGATGAATCATATCGGGTGTTTGAAGGTTATATTCTTGTAGAGCATTTAAATGAACAGAAAAGTCAAGAAACAACTTATCTGATAGATCGAAATACCCAGAAAATCTATGATCTCAATCGAATAATTGATATGGATGAGATATTTTTAATGTCTTATGAGGACGCAATATTTATTTATCCTGATACAATAGATTCTAAAACATATTGTATCGCAAGTATTCGTGATTTAAAGATGACGATTTATGATACACCATTTGAATTAAATTTTCGACCTGGGGGAATAGAAGAGAAAAGTACCTTATTCTTAGTAGCTAATGATAATCAAAATACGGTGACAGTATATCTTTTAACATTAGAAGAATAGAAAGGAAAATATGAAAAAAATTATTTTATTAATGATTTTATGCTTCGTTTTAGTGGCTTGTGAAGATGATACGATTCAAGTTGAATATACTGAAAGAGGTTATACGATTGAAGAGGCAGGCAGGCTTACTTATGATCAAGATTATAATATGAGCACTGCTTATATGATTGATGAAAAAACGATGTGTCTTGTTGGATTTGGAAATGAAAACAAAGAAAACATATATTATCAAATCAATATAGACACAGGTGAGAAGATTGAAACGGATAGTGATGCCTGTGTCGTTTCTTATACGAATACATTAAATGATGAAATTGAGATTTATACATCCGAATCCCATGATGATAAACAACTTGTTTATCATTCTGAGGTATATTATTTAAAGAATGGAAAAATAAAATACTTATTTGAAGATGATTTTATTTATGATACAAATGATCTTTCTGAATATCAAAGAGGTGGATTGAATAAGTTTTATAGTCATAAGGATAAAACATGGTATCTGTATTGGGCAAATAAAAATGAATATGTGATATATGAAGTGAAGGATGGTGAAGTAAGCGGAGGAGAAAAGATTTATCTGATGGATAATTATACGATGTCTGAAATGAGTCTGACGAGTGATTTTTTGATATTTCAGTTTGAAAATGATACAGATAAAAAAATAGTGATAGCAGGGGATCATACATATCAATTAGAAAAAGAACAAGAGTATATGATATCAGATAATTATCTTATATTATATGAAAATAATGTGATCGACTCGCTTATCGTTAAAGGCACTCAAAAAGAAATGGTTTTATCAGAACCAATTAGATTACAGGGTTTTGGTGTTTTGAATGATATGATTATTTATCGTGATCTTTCAACGGGGACATGGTGCATTGCGAAAATAATGGATAAAATGATAACTGTTTATCAGACATCTTTTGAAAATGAAACGGTTGAATATACATTTTCTCCAAGTGAAGAATCTTTTATATTTAAAGTCGATGAAGATGATTCAAATCAAGCTATCTTTTACTTGATGAAATTAGATTCAAGGGTCTGAATTGCCAACTTGCTGCACCCTACTTACAATTTAAGGTAAAAAGGCTTATAATAAAGAAAAGGAGGAATGAGATGAAGGAATTATGTGTAAGATTATTAAATGAAAGAGGCGTAGAGTTGAAAGATATCGCCGAGTGCGTTGTTTTTTTACAGTCCAAGTATTATCCGCAGCTGAATGTGGAGATGGCTTTGGAAGGTGTTGAGGCGGTGCTGGATAAAAGAGAAGTACAGAATGCGATTCTGACAGGAATATTTTTAGATAAAAGTGCTGAAAAGGGAATGATAGAAGGTCCGCTTTCAGAAATGCTTTTAAAAGATGAAGGATTATATGGAATTGATGAAGTGCTGGCTTATGGCATCTGTAATTTATATGGTTCGATTGCTTTGACGAATTATGGGTATATTGATAAGGTAAAGCCTTTGATCATTAACAAGCTGAATTCAAAGGGAAAACAATGTAATACCTTTTTAGATGATATCGTAGGAGCGATCGCGGCGAGTGCCGCAAGTCGTTTGGCGCATAACCGCTAGGAGGTGGAGAGATGGAAGAGATGCTGACAAAAGAAGATATCAAAGCCGCATTGCAGAGAATCGGTGTAAAGAAGGGGATGCTTTTGTATGTGTCTGCTTCCATGAAACCCTTTCGCTATGTGGTCGGTGGTGCTCAAAGCATCATTGAAGCATTGATGGAGCTTGTAGGTTATGATGGAACACTTGTGATGGCTGCCCCGACCCGTCATTTATGCGATCCTGTAGAAATCAGGAAGGTACCGCGGGATCAGGTGGCTGAGGCCAGGAGAAATGCATTGCCGTTTAATAAGAAATTAAGTGCACCAAGCGGAGTGGGTGAAGTGGCGATTCAATTTATGCGCAATGATGCGGTATTGAGGAGCAATCATCCAATGGTATCTTTCTTGGCGTGGGGCAAATATGCGAAACTGATCATTGAGAAGCATCCGCTTCATTTTGGTATGAATCAGGATTCACCTTTAGGTAAGATCAGAGAATATAACGGCTATGTCGTGAATATCGGGGTGGATTATGATCGCTGTGAAATTTTTCATCTGGTACAGTATCAGACGATGAAATGTCCGATACGCATCTATTCATGTCCTATTGAAAAAAGTGGAGCGACGAGCTGGATCCAGATATTAGATCTGGAGCTTAGCAGTGAAGGCTACAACGAAGTAGGCAAGCTGATGGAAGATAAACAGATCGTAAAAGCTACGGATCTGGGCAAATCCTTCTGCCGTTTATATTCGGCTAAGTCAGCACAGGAATGTGCAAATGAATATTTTAATTCTATTTAGATTTTCGTCATCAGGCGGAAATCTTTTTTTTGAGAAAATGTGACATGAGCATAATAAAAAGTCAATCCTGGGATTGACTAAAATAAATGACCGATATAATCTGTAATCTCACTTAATATCTTTTCATCTTCACTTGAAAAGCGATTGAAAAGAGGTGAATCAATATCTAATACCGCAACGACCTCATCATTTTTATAGATAGGCAATACAATTTCACTGTTTGAAGCGCCATCACATGCGATATGGCCTTTGAATTGATGGACATCATCAATACGCAATACCTTTCTTTCCTTGACGGCACTGCCGCATACCCCTTTACCTATAGGAATGCGGATACAGGCCACTTTTCCTTGAAAAGGTCCTAAGACAAGTTCTCCTTCTTTCATCAAATAAAAACCTACCCAATTGATATCTTTCAAGTGTTCATTCAGACAGGCAGATATATTTGATAGATTGGCAATTAAATCTTTTTCGTTTTCACTGATTGCTTTGATCTGTTCATACATTATTGATTTCATGTATCTATTATAAAAAAGTTGAAGAGGTTCTTCAACTATTTCATTTCATTTATTTTGGTTTTTAACTGCTTATGACTTTTTTCGATGGCACTTGCGGTTTGTGCCTGTACGCTCATCCAATTTTGTTCAATCATCAGATCATATGTATTTCTCTGCATCTGTGTGACTTCTTCAAATAATTCATTGGCTGTTTGAAAGCATTCCGGTGTTCCGGCTTCTTCTGCGAAATAAGCATACATGATTCTTAGATGTTTTAAGGATACGAGTGCACAGTTAATGATCTGCTCATCTGTGAAGTTCATTATTTTGCACCTCCCATCATCTCTGTCAGGGTCGTTGCCTGATCCTTTAGATCGGTACAGATGTTTTCAAGATAGGTTTTTAAATCCTCATCTTGAAGCTGTTCGATTTCCAGCTTTGTTTTTTTGTATATCAGCATTGAAGCATTGACAAGGTCTTCGATATACAGGCAATCCTTAGGGGTCAGCGTTATTTTTTTTGCCATAATAATCTCCTTTACTAGTATCTAATATGTACGTAATTAAAAAGACCATTCAAAAATGGCATACTTTTGTGTATAATAATTAGAGTTAGTAAGGAGTGAGAAAATGCTGCCAAAAGTAAAAGAATCAATTTATATTCAAAGTTTCAAGCATGATGGCTCACTTCATCGCACATGGGCGAAAGGATATGTGATGGAAGCCAATGTGAAAAGAATCGTCTGTGTTACCAATAAGACATGGGTCAGTGAAAGTGATGGCAGAAAATGGGTGACGCGTGAACCGGCAATCTATTTCTTCTATCCCGATAAGTGGTTTAATGTTATCAGCATGATACGTAAGACAGGTATTTTTTATTACTGTAATATTGCTTCACCAAGTATCTATGATGGGGAAAGTTTAAAAAATATTGATTATGATTTAGACTTGAAAGTAAATCCGCAATATGGCTGGACGATTCTGGATGAGGATGAGTATGCGGAACATGGCAAGAAAATGGGGTATTCCGAGGATCTGAAAAAAGCGATCGAAAAAGGACTCAGACAGCTGATCGATCTGGTAGAGTCTAAAAAAAGTCCTTTTGATCATGATGAAGTACATGCAATCTATGAACGTTATCTGGAAGAAACACAGCGGTAATCATCTTATGATAAATAATATGAAAAACAGAAATGGCAAAAAGATCCGGTATCGTTTGATTGCAGCGCTGATCTTGTTTGGAGGAAGTTTGGCGCTGAGTGTGGCTTCTTCATGGATCCAAGGTTTTGCTTCGTGGCATGCAGTACATATTTATCCGTTTTTAGTGAGTACCATAGGACGCATCAGCGGCTTTTTTTCTTTTTCGCTTTGTGAAATATTGCTTTATCTTTTAGTGATATCATTGATTTTTACTTTTATACAGGCAGTAAGGAAAACAAGAAGATCGCTTTGGCAGCAAAAAGAAAAGACTTGTTTTTCAGATAGTGATATGAATAATGAAAAAGCATCGGTATGGATGGTTTCATGGTTTTCAGGCGTCTTGCTGGGAGCCGGAATTTTAATATTTCTTTATGTAATTTGTTGTGGCATCAATTATAAGCGTACCTCTTTTTCTGAAGAAAGCGGCCTGATGCCTATGGAATACAGCGCTGAAGAATTGAAAGAGATTTGTATTCAGCTAACAGAGAAATTAAATGAATTAAGCGATAAGGTCGCAAGAGATGAGAATGGTATCATGATATTGTCTGGACAAGTTGATAAAAAGGCCATTTCCGCAATGACTTCTTTAGGTGAAGAATATGATGTATTATCGGGATATTATCCGCGTCCAAAACAGTTGATCATTTCTGAATTATTATCGTATCAGGGCCTGTCCGGCATTTATTTGCCGTTTACGGTTGAAGCAAATTACAATGGTGATATGATTCCTTATAATATTCCTTTTACTGCCTGTCATGAGCTTTCTCATCTGCGTGGTTTCATGCAGGAGGATGAAGCAAATTTTATCGCATTTCTCGCATGTATTCATGATGAGGATCTTGATTTTCAATATAGTGGGTATATGCTTGGCTGGACCTATTGTATGAATGCGTTGTATCGTATGGATCATGAGTTGTGGTCGGAAGTACGGGTATTGCTTGATGAAGTCATTGAAACGGATCTGTTGGCTAATAATGAATTCTGGGATCGCTATGAAGGGGTCATATCTGAAGTATCAAATCAAATGAATGATCTTTATTTAAAAGCCAATGGGGAGTCAGAAGGGGTTCAAAGTTATAGCCGGATCGTTGAACTGATTGTTGCTTATTATAATAATTGAAAAAATATGTAAAAAAGAATGTACATACTTTCATAAAAATGATAAACTTTCATATAGATATTTTTAATTATGGGGGGGTATCATATGAATAAAACACATAGTATTGATATGATCAATGGACCATTGCTTAAAAATATTATATTGTTTGCAGTTCCATTGATGTTCACAAATTTCCTTCAAATTTTATTTAATGCCGCTGATACGATCGTTGTCGGTAAGTTTGCGGGTGAAACGGCGCTGGCTGCCGTAGGGGCCACCGGTTCCATCGTTTTTTTAATCACTTCTTTATTTAATGGGTTATCGACCGGTTCAAATGTGGTTATTGCACGTTATATAGGGCTTAAAAAGGACGATCTGACGAGTAAAGCTGTCCATACTTCAATTGTTATGGCTTTGGGCGGCGGTATTTTGCTGACAGTGATTGGGGTGGTCTTCGCAAAAACTTTTTTGCTTGCTATGTCAACACCGGATGATATCGTGGATTTAAGTAATTTGTATATGCAAATTTATTTTTGTGGGTCTTTGTTTTTGCTGGTCTATGATTTTGGTGCAGCCGTCCTTCGTTCAAAAGGAGACACGCAACGGCCATTGTATTATTTATTCGCCGGTGGTATTTTAAATGTCGTCTTAAATTTAATTTTTGTGATCGTCTTCCAGATGAGTGTCGCAGGGGTTGCGATTGCGACCGTGGTTTCACAAGCTGTTTCTGCCGGTCTGGTCATGATGACATTATTGCGTGAAGAGGATGCCACTCGTATAGATATCCATCAGCTAAAATTAGATAATACCATAGCGTGGGATATTTTAAAGATCGGTTTTCCAGCCGGTATACAAGGTGTCGTTTTCTCTCTGAGTAATGTCGTGATCCAGTCCAATATAAATTCATTTGATTCATCTACGATCGTAGCTGCCAATAGTGCGGCTGCTAATATTGAGAATTTTACTTATATCGGAACAATGGCTTTTACACAGGCGACGATTACTTTTACCAGTCAGAATATCGGTGCTGGTAAAAAAGAAGCCGTTTTAAAGATCATGTTAGTGACGTTGGCGTTGACCGTGTCTAGTTCATTTTTGATTGGTGTGCTGGTTTATGGTTTTGGAGATACATTTCTAGGATTTTATACAAATGAGGCAATTGTTCGTGGGTATGGCATGATCCGTTTAAAATATGTCGTGCTTTGGCTGTTTCTAAATGGAATCTTAGATGTCTTTGTATACTCCATGAGAGGAATGGGGATATCCACATTGCCAACGGTATTGATGATCATTGGTATTTGCGGAGTACGTCTTGTATGGTTATATTTCGCCTTCCCTTATTATCATACATTAGAGAGTATATATATTTGTTTTCCGATCAGCTGGCTTTTTACTTCAGTTATACAATTTGTATTATGGTTATGGGTTTATAAGAAGAATATAAAGATGATTTAGGAGGAGCGTTAAAATGAACTTAGAAAAAATGATTCGCAAATATGCTTATACATTGGCCAAGGTTGGTTTAAATGTGCAGAAGGGACAGACTGTGCTTGTTGAGGCCTGTGTGGAAGGATATGAATTTACACCTGTTTTTGCGGAGGAATGTTATAAGCTGGGAGCCGGGAATGTTGTGGTTCATTATCTGGATATGGCCAATATGAAAGTTGCATCGAAATATCGCAGTGATCAGGATGTGCGTAAGGTAGAAAAATGGGAAGTGGAGATGCATGAGCCTTATTTGGAAGAGGGAGCCTGTTATGTGCGTTTAGAAGGTGTTGATGTAGAATTGATGGAGGACGTGAGCGAAGAGCGGGCAAATGCGATATTTGCCCATGTAGATGCAGTCCGGAATATCATGCGCAAGGCAAGCCGTGAAAAGCATTGTCAATGGCTGATTGCGATGATCCCTACTAAAAGATGGGCTTCTTATATATTGAATGAAAAAGATGAAGAGAAGGCTTTGGAGAAGCTGTGGAAGCTGTTGTTTAAGCTTTGTTATATCGATGAGGAAAATGATGTTGTGGAAACATGGAAGCAGTTAAATGAGAAAAGACGTCTGATGGGAAATAAGATCGATGCCTTGCATTTGAAGAAATTGCATTATACGGCTTCCAATGGAACAGATCTGATCATTGGTTTGTCAAAGGATTCCAAGTTTGGTTATGAAAAGTCAAATGAAGAACATGTCTCTTTTAATGCGAATATTCCGACAGAAGAAATCTGTACGACACCGGATAAATATCAGACCGAAGGTGTTGTCTACGCTTCCCGTCCATTAGTGCTGGGTGGTAAGAGAATCGAGAATTTTGGTTTTCGTTTTGAAAAAGGAAAAGTGGTCGAGGTGCTGGCAGATGAGGGGAAGGATATGCTGGAGGCCTTGATTCATACGGATGAGAATGCGGCTTATCTCGGTGAGTGTGCATTGGTAGAGTATCATTCACCGATTTCGATGAGCCATCTGGTTTACTATACGACCTTGATCGATGAGAATGCCAGCTGTCATCTTGCCTTGGGCAGAGGTTTTGGTAAGGGCGAGAATTTTAATGATTCTTCGATTCATGTTGATTTTATGATCGGAACACAGGATATGCAGATCGTGGGCATTGATGAAAAGGGTCATGAAACATGGATATTTAAAGAAGGAGATTTTGCCTTATAATACAAGAATATGGGCAGTGGTATCGCTCATTTGACGATGCTGCTGCTTTTTTTGAAAAAAAGTGAAAAAAGCAGTTGACATGCAAGCTTTTGAAATGGTATCATATCAAAGCTAGCGTAAGTGTGTTCCTATTTCATGGGAACATTCATTTATCGCTTGAAATGACACACCCGGAAATGTGTGTTTGAATGAAAGGAGGACAATATGCCTACAATTAATCAATTAGTTACTAAGGGACGTACAAAGAAAGTTTGGACAAGTAAATCCCCGGCACTGAACAGAGGGTATAACTCATTAAAGCGTCGTCCGACAAATTTAAGTTCACCGCAGAAGCGTGGTGTATGTACTCGTGTTGGTACGATGACGCCAAAGAAGCCAAACTCAGCGCTTCGTAAATATGCCCGTGTCCGTTTATCAAACGGAATGGAAGTTACGGCTTATATTCCGGGAATCGGACATAACCTGCAGGAGCACAGCGTTGTATTGATTCGTGGAGGACGTGTGAAGGACCTGCCAGGTGTTCGTTATCACATCATTCGTGGTACGCTTGACTGCGCCGGTGTAAATAACCGTAATCAATCTCGTTCATTGTATGGAACGAAAAAACCTAAAGCAAAGAAATAGATCGTGAAAGGAGGAAATCAGTATGCCTAGAAAGGGACATATCGCAAAACGTGATGTATTAGTAGATCCGATTTACAACTCGAAGCTGGTTACTCGTCTGATCAATAAAATCATGATCGATGGTAAAAGAGGGGTTGCACAGACGATTCTATACAATGCGTTTGACATTATTGAAGTAAAAACAGAACGTCAGCCGATGGAAGTTTTCGAGCAGGCACTTGAGAATGTCATGCCGGTGCTTGAATTAAAGGTTCGTCGTGTCGGCGGTGCCAACTATCAGGTTCCTGTTGAAGTAAGTCAGGAAAGAAGACTGACTTTAGGACTGAGATGGTTAGTTAATTATTCTCGTTTAAGAAACGAAAAGACGATGGAGCAAAGACTGGCTGCCGAAATTATCGATGCAGCGAATGGTACAGGAGCTTCAGTGAAGAAGAAAGATGACACTCACAGAATGGCTGAAGCAAATAAAGCATTTGCTCACTATCGCTGGTAAAAGGAGTTTAGAATATGGGACGCGAATATTCATTAGCAAATACTCGTAATATCGGTATCATGGCACACATCGATGCCGGTAAGACAACAACCACTGAACGTATTCTTTACTATACAGGAGTAAATCACAAGATCGGAGAAACGCATGACGGTGCTTCTACCATGGACTGGATGGCCCAGGAACAGGAAAGAGGTATCACGATCACTTCAGCTGCAACGACGGCACATTGGAAGGGTACGAGAATTAACATTATCGATACTCCGGGTCACGTTGACTTTACTGTTGAAGTAGAACGTTCATTGCGTGTGCTGGACGGTGCTGTAACGGTTCTGGATGCGAAAGCAGGTGTTGAACCACAGACAGAAACTGTTTGGCGTCAGGCTTCTCAGTATGGCGTTCCGCGTATCGTGTTTGTCAATAAGATGGATGCGATCGGTGCCGATTTTGAGATGTCGGTAGATACGATCAGAAAACGTCTGGGTGCTAAGACAGCAGCTGTACAGCTGCCGATCGGTGCAGAATCAGATTTCGTAGGCGTTATCGATATCATTCAGAGAAAAGCTTTTGATTTTGAAGGTGAATTAGGTGTTAATGTCGTTGAGATTCCGATACCTGAAAATTTGAAGGATAAGATGGAAGAAAAACGTCAGGAGCTGCTTGAAACAATTGCTGATTTTGATGATGATATCATGATGATGGTGCTTGAAGGTGAAGAACCAAGCATCGATCAGATCAAGAAGGCTATTCGTAAGGCTGTATGTACAGGTGAATTCTTCCCTGTATTCTGCGGTTCAGCTTATAAGAACAAGGGTGTTCAGCTGATGCTGGATGGTGTTGTGGAATACCTTCCTTCACCACTTGATATTCCTGCAATCACAGGTGTGGATGAAGATGGCAATGAAGTGGCTCGTCATGCAGATGACAATGAACCATTCTCTGCTTTGGCATTCAAGATCATGACAGACCCATTCATCGGAAAATTAACTTATTTCCGTGTTTATTCAGGAACATGCTCAGCAGGAAGCTACGTATTGAATGCAACGAAGAACAAGCGTGAAAGATTTGGACGTATCGTACAGATGCATGCCAATTCACGTAAGGAAATCGATATGGTTTATTCAGGAGATATCGCTGCAGGTGTTGGTTTGAAAGAAACAACTACCGGTGATACGTTGTGTGCAGAAAATGCACCGGTAATCCTTGAGTCAATGGTTTTCCCTGAACCGGTTATCCAGATTTCTGTTGAACCGAAATCAAAAGGTGATCAGGATAAGATGACATTGGCACTGCAGAAGCTTGCTGAAGAGGATCCGACATTCAAGACTTATACAGATAAGGAAACAGGTCAGACGATCATTGCCGGTGTAGGTGAGCTTCATCTGGATATCATCGTTGACCGTATGCGCAGAGAATTTAAAGTAGAGGCCAATACAGGTGCTCCGCAGATTGCCTATCGTGAAACGATTCGTCAGGCTGCTGACTGTGAAGGTAAGTATATCAAACAGTCAGGTGGTCGTGGTCAGTACGGTCACGTATGGATCAGATTTGAACCGAATGAAGAAGGTAAGGGTTATGAATTCTATGATGAAACAGTTGGTGGTTCTGTACCGAAAGAATACATCAAAGCCATCAATGAAGGAACAGAAGCTGCTCTTGAAAATGGTCTGATTGCCGGTTATCCGGTTATTGACATCAAGGCAACGCTGTTCGATGGTTCTTACCATGATGTCGATTCAAGTGAAATGGCTTATAAGATCGCTGCCAGCATGGCTTTAAGAGAAGCTGCTAAGAAATGTAAGCCGGTTCTTCTGGAACCAATCATGTTAGTAGAAGTTACGGCTCCTGCTGAATACTTGGGAAGTGTCATGGGTGATATTTCATCACGTCGTGGACAGATCACTGAACAGGAAGAAAGAGGAAATGCTGTTATGGTCAGCGCCTATGTTCCGCTTTCAGAAATGTTCGGTTATGTAACTGACTTACGTTCATTCACACAGGGTCGTGGAAACTATTCCATGAAAATGGACCACTATGCTGAAGTTCCTAAGTCAATTGCAGAAAAAATCATTAAAAACAACGCTTAATAATAATTATTAGTGTTGCTTTTATAGAAAAATTGAATTAAAATAAAAAGGTAAAAACTAGGAGGAAATCAAGAAATGGCAAAAGAAAAATTTGACAGATCCAAAGTGCATGTTAATATTGGTACTATCGGTCACGTTGACCACGGAAAAACTACATTAACTGCTGCGATCACAAAAGTTCTTTCTGAAAAAGGACAAGCTGAATACAAAGCATATGATGCAATCGACGGTGCACCTGAAGAAAAAGAACGTGGTATTACAATCAATACAGCTCACGTTGAATATCAGACAGCTACTCGTCACTACGCTCACGTAGACTGCCCGGGTCACGCTGACTACGTTAAGAACATGATCACGGGTGCAGCTCAGATGGATGGTGCTATCTTAGTTGTTGCTGCAACTGATGGACCTATGCCTCAGACTCGTGAACACATCCTGCTTGCTCGTCAGGTTGGTGTTGAAAAGATCGTTGTATTCTTAAATAAGTGCGATATGGTTGATGATGAAGAATTGATCGACCTTGTTGAAATGGAAGTTCGTGAATTGCTGAACGAATACGGATTTGATGGCGATAATGCTCCGGTTATCCGTGGTTCTGCTTTAGGTGCATTGAACGGAGATCCAAAATGGGTTGAAAAGATCAACGAATTGATGGATGCTGTTGACAGCTATATCCCTGAACCAGCTCGTGAAACTGATAAACCATTCTTAATGGCTGTAGAAGACGTATTCACAATTACTGGCCGTGGTACAGTTGCAACTGGACGTGTTGAACGTGGTATCTTAAAGCTTGGTGAAGAAGTTGAAATCGTTGGTATCAAAGATACTAAGAAGACTGTTGTTACAGGTATCGAAATGTTCCGTAAGCTTCTTGACTTTGCTGAAGCAGGTGATAACATTGGTACATTGTTACGTGGTATCAACCGTGATGAAATTCAGCGTGGACAGGTATTATGTAAGCCAGGATCTGTACATCCACATCATCACTTCAAGGCTCAGGTTTACGTACTGACTAAAGAAGAAGGTGGACGTCACACTCCATTCGTATCTAACTACCGTCCTCAGTTCTATTTCCGTACAACTGACGTTACTGGTGTCATCACTCTTCCAGAAGGTGTTGAAATGGTTATGCCAGGCGACAACGTTGAAATGGAAGTTGAATTGATCCACCCAATCGCTGTTGAACAGGGTACTAAGTTCACGATCCGTGAAGGTGGTAGAACTGTAGGAGCTGGAAACGTTACTTCAGTTATCGCTTAATTTGAGTATCTCAAAGGGTTGACCTGATATCAGGTGACCCTTTTTTTGACAAAAAAATTTGTTTTAAGAGATGCTGCGTTTTTGAAATAATGAGTGATATAATATAGATAATTGAATTTGGAGGAAAAAAGATGAAACCGGTGATTGCGATTGCTTCAGGAATCAAAAAAAATAAAGAGGCAGGTATCTTTGAAGGAGAGCTTTATAGTTATATCACAGAGGAATACGTAAAAGCTGTTGAAATGTGCAATGGACTTCCGTTTATCATTCCGCTGCAGAAAGAAAAAGAAGATGTTGAACGGCTTTTAACGATGGCTGATGGAGTGATCCTTCCGGGTGGCAATGATATCGATCCTGCTTTTTATCATGAAAAACCCATACCTGAATGTGGTGAGATCTTTCATGAGGTAGATCAGCTGTATCTGTGGGTGATCGAGCTTGCTGAAAAATTAAACAAGCCATTATTAGCTATCTGTAAAGGTCATCAGATGTTGAATGTAGCTTATGGCGGTAATCTGTATCAGGATCTTCATATTCAAAAAGAATTTGTCATGGATCATTCACAAAACATACCACGACATCTTTCATCACATGAAGTACGGATTAAAAAAGATTCCCTTCTTTATGATATCTTCCAAAAGAAGGCCAATGTGAATAGTTTTCATCATCAGGCCATTCATAAATTGGCTGATACATTTGAAGCGGTTGCGACCAGTGAAGATGGTATCATCGAAGCGATTTTCAAAAAAGAGGGAAGCTGGATGTTAGGAATCCAGTGGCATCCGGAAATGATGGCAGCTGCTGATGAAAAGATGAAAGCTATTTTTCAATTATTTATCGATCAATGTCAAAAAAGATGATGAATGTCATCTTTTTCTTTACATTTATAAAAATAAGTTTATAATAAAAACGTCGACAGGGGTGCGTGAAGCTGAGAGAGTCCCTTTGACCTGATCTAGTTAGTACTAGCGTAGGGAGTCAATTTTTTTGATGTTCTTACGCCTCATGGAGGTGTTTTTTTATGAACAAAACTAGAAATGAAGTATTGAATTTAGTCTTTATGGCCTTTTATGTGGCCCTATCACTCGTCTTGACCTATCTGAATGAAATGTTTCCGATCATTCAGATGCCTAATGGCGGATCACTGGAATATTCCGTCATTGCCTGCTTTGTAGCCAGCTATCATTTAGGATGGGCAAGAGGTGTTGTGGTATCACTGTTAAGCTGGGTAATTGGAATCCTTTTTGGAATGCATAATTATATTGTTACGCCCATGCAAACCTTATTGGATTATGTGATTCCTTATGGTCTGTTAGGCCTTGCCAGTCTTTTCCCGCGTATTAAGTTAGGTAATTTTACGATCAGTAATATTTATACGGGAATCGTTGGCTGCATGTTTCTAAAATATGCTTCTCATGTGTTGGCAGGGGTCTATTTCTGGTTTCCTGAAGGTGAAGCGGCTGGCAGTCTGGCGGCTTGGATCTATTCGGCATGGACTTATAATCTGGCATATAACTTATTGACATTAGCTGTTGCGTTAGTTATTACACCACTTTTGATCTATTCAGTCAGAAGATTGCATACGGTAAAGTTTATTGGAATTAAAGATTAATTGTTAGCCTGTTTGAGTTTCAAACAGGCTTTTGTTATGGTAAAATAAAAGAGGTTTGGTTTTGTGAAAGGAGGATATTTATGGATAGGATCCGGATGGTACTGTGCGATATTGACAGTACTTTGATTACAGATGATCAGCGGTTAACGCCTTATACAAAAAACATCATCGATCGTTTGCATGATCATGGCATCCTTTTTGGTATTGCCTCAGGAAGACCGATCAATGAAGTGAATACCAAAGCAAAACTATGGGGCTTTGATTATAATTTTGATATCCTGATCGGTATGAATGGTTCTGAGCTATGGGATGAGAAAGCGCAGAAGCAGTATGATTACTATAAGCTGAAAAGAGAATGGATGAAGGAAATCATTGAGCTGATGGAACCCTATCATAGTAATCCTTATATTTATTATCATGATGTTATGATGTGTAAGGATGCTGATGAAAACATGATGCGTTCTTCAAGAAAAAACGGTAAGGAAGTTATTGTCGTAAAAGATATGAAAGAGATGTATGCGGAAGAGAATGCCAAGATCATGTTTCGTATCAAAGAGAGTCAGATGGACGAGATCGAGGCAATGCTTGAAAAACTGGATGCACCCTATAAGGGGTTTAAAACACAGCCTACATTAATTGAGTTTGCGGATAAGAGAACTTCAAAAGATTATGCCCTTAAAGAATTTTGTAAGATGAATGACATTGATTTGAAGGATGTGCTGGCTTTTGGTGATACGAGCAATGATAATTCAATGCTGGAATGTGCCGGATGGGGTGTTTGTATGGCCAATGGCAGCGATGATACGAAAGCAATTGCTGATGATATCACAGAAAGAACGAATAATGAAGATGGTTTTGCTTATTATATGGAAGAACATTTTATGAAAAAATATAATTGGTAATGGGAGGTAATCATGAAAATAGGAACGATAGGAACCGGCTCAATTACAGACTGGGTCATGGGACAATTGCTGGAATATGAACAAAATGAATATGCGGCGATTTATTCAAGAAAGCATGAAACAGCTCAGGCATTAGCTGAAAAATATCATGTGGATAAGATTTATACCGATTTGGACGAGATGCTGAAAGATGATGAGATTGACTGCATTTATGTGGCTTCACCGAATTCATTACATTTTGAACATGCGAAAAAGGCCATGCTGGCAAATAAGAATGTGATCGTAGAGAAGCCTTTCTGTTCAAATGTAAAGGAATGTGAGGAATTGATTGCTTTATGCAGGAAAACAACATGTTTTCTTTTTGAGGCCATTACAACTGTTTATAATCCTAATTATCTGGCTGTTAAAGAAAAACTGAAGGATATTATGCCAGTTAGGATCGTAGAGTGTAATATGTCGCAGTATTCACGTAAATATGATGCTTTTTTAGAGGGTGGGAAGCCGAATGTATTTACACCTGCTTTTTCCGGTGGTGCCTTGATGGACATCAATGTATATAACCTGCATTTTGTCGTTGGTTTGTTTGGTATGCCGCAAAGCGTTCACTATGAGGCCAATATCAAAGAAGGAATCGATACGAGCGGTGTATTATCCTTAAATTATGAAAACATGGTTGTAAGCTGTGTAGGAAGTAAGGATAATATCGGTGTTAATTTCTGTCAGATTCAGGGTGAAAAGGGTTATATCTATGTCGAAGGTGTCAGCAGCATGACAAAAAAAGCGGTGGTTCATTTGCGCAATGGTGAAGAATATCACTTGGATCTTCAAAAGCATGATGGGGCTCATTACTATTATGGCGGAGCTATGCTGAAGATGATTGAAGAAAAGGATCATGAGAGCTGTTATAAGATGCTGGAACATTCATTGCAGGTAATGAAAGTCATTGATATGGCAAAGAAAAGTGCCGGTATCGTATTTGATGCGGATCGATGAGAAGTACGGGAAGGATCTCGTACTTCTTTTTAATAATGAAAACGAAGTGAAAGAAATTTGAAAAAATATCGAACGTTCTATTGACAAAAAAGTTAGCCGGTGGTAATATTTTCCTGTAAGTTAGATTTGACTAACTGAGAGGAGAAGGTATATGCCATTAACTTTAGCGAGTACGGGTAAAATGATGCGGATCTATAAGATCACGGGTAAGGATGATGTGAAGCGTCATCTGGCTGATCTAGGTTTTATTGAAGGGGTTGAATTAAGTGTTGTCAATGAGCTTGGCGGTAATTTGATCTTAAATGTCAAGGGTACACGTATTGCGGTAGATAAGAAGATGGCAAGCCGTATTCTTGTTGATTAGGAGGGTAGCATGAAAACATTGAGAGAGTGTTCACCGAATGAGAAGGTTACAGTAGTGAAAATTCATGGAAGTGGTCCGGTAAAAAAAAGGATCATGGATATGGGCATTACAAAGGGAACGGGTATTTTAGTGCGTAAGGTTGCGCCTTTAGGTGATCCAATCGAAATCAATCTCCGCTCGTATGAATTGTCATTGCGTAAGGCAGATGCGGAAATGGTTGAGGTAAAGTAATTTTTTTTAATCGTATGGTTAAATTTGGCTAACTAAATGGAGGGACTTATGATATATGCTTTAGTGGGGAATCCAAACTGTGGAAAAACGACTTTGTTTAATGAGCTTACCGGCAGCAGTCAGTATGTGGGGAACTGGCCGGGGGTTACCGTTGAGAAGAAAGAGGGAAGACTGAAGGGCAGAAAAGATGTCATCATTCAAGACTTGCCGGGTATTTATTCATTATCGCCTTATACTTTGGAAGAAGTGGTCGCACGTAATTATATCGTGAGCCAACATCCGGATGTGATCATCAATATCGTAGATGCGACGAATCTGGAGAGAAACTTATATCTGACAACACAGGTCATGGAATTGGGCGTGCCGATGGTCATTGCATTGAATATGATGGATGTTGTTCGAAAGAATAAGGATGAAATCAATGTCAAAGAATTAGAAAAGCGTTTAAATTGTAAGGTGGTTGAGATCAGCGCAGTGAGCGGTGAAGGCTGTAAGGAACTGATGGAAGCTGCTCACCAGCTTGAAAAACAACGTGCCCAAAAATATTTAAAATACAACGGTGAGCTTGAAAAAAGCTTAGGAGAAGTAAGTGCCCTGATCGATGGCAAGTTTGAACATCACCTCTTACGCTGGTATGCCGTGAAACTTTTGGAAAATGATGAGAAGGTCGTAGAGGAAGTTGATCTGGCTGAGAGCATCAAGAGTGAAATCAATAAGATTCGTACAGCACTTGAAGAGAAAATGGATGATGATGCGGAAAGTATCATAACTTCCGAAAGATATGAATTGATCAGCTCGATCTTAAAAGATATTTATGTCAGAAAGAATAAGTCTGATTTATCAACAAGTGATAAGATCGATAAGATCGTGACCAACCGCTGGCTGGCTCTGCCAATCTTTGTCGTTGTGATGTGGCTGGTTTATTATATTTCTGTGACAACGATCGGTACATGGGCCACAGACTGGGCCAATGAGGGTGTATTTGGTGATGGCTGGCACTTATTTGGTATCGGTACGAGCGAATATGAAGAAGATGCTGCTGCATATAGCCGTGCGGATCAGATCATGGCTGCAGTGGAAGAAGGTGAAACGGTTGTCGTTATCTATGATGATGAAGATGTTGAACTTGAAACTGTTACGATTACAGACAGTGTTGTAGATGAGGCTGAAGCAATCGTTGAAGCAGGTGAGCCGGATACTTCTGAATATGGTATCTGGGTACCGGGCGTTCCGGTCATCGTAGGTGATGCGTTAGAGTCAGCAGGAGTTGCTGATTGGCTGTATTCACTGATCATTGATGGTGTTATCGGTGGTGTGGGTGCCGTATTAGGTTTCCTGCCGCAGATGATGGTCTTATTCTTGCTGTTAGCACTTCTTGAAGACTGTGGCTATATGGCGCGTATTGCGTTTATCATGGATAGGATCTTTAGAAAATTTGGTTTATCCGGAAAGAGTTTTATTCCTATGCTGATAGGAACGGGTTGTGGTGTACCTGCAATCATGGCAAGTCGTACAATTGAAAATGACCGTGATCGTAAAATGACGATCATGACAACGACGTTTATTCCTTGTTCCGCTAAACTCCCAATTATTGCTTTGATTGCGGGTGCATTATTTAATAATGCGTCCTGGGTATCACCAAGCGCGTACTTTGTAGGAATGGCAGCCATTATTGTGAGTGGAATTATATTAAAGAAAACGAAGCTTTTTGAAGGCGATGCAGCTCCATTTGTCATGGAATTGCCGGCCTACCATATGCCGAAGGCAAAAGGTGTCCTTCTGCATATGTGGGATCGTTCAAAAGCTTTTGCGAAAAAAGCGGGTACGATCATCTTTGTTTCGGCAATCGTCCTTTGGTTCTTACAGGGCTTCAACTGGCGATTCGAGATGGTCGATAACAACGAATCTATCTTAGCTTCGATTGGTAATGCCTTTGCCTTTGTCTTCTCGCCGCTTGGCTTTGGAAACTGGAAGGCAACAGTTGCGACCGTCACAGGCTTGATTGCGAAAGAAAATGTTGTATCAACGTTTGGAGTACTTTATGGATTTGCGGAAGTTGCAGAAGATGGTGCTGAAATCTGGGGCACGCTGGCAAGTGAATATACGATGCTATCTGCTTACAGTTTCTTAGTCTTCAATTTGTTGTGTGCTCCATGCTTTGCGGCCATTGGTGCGATTTCAAGAGAAATGGGCAGTGCCAAGTGGACATGGATCGCTATTGGATATCAGTGCTGCTTTGCTTATGCCATCGCCTTGATCATCTATCAGCTGGGCAGCTGGATCACAACGGGAGTCTTTGGAATTGGAACAGTGTTTGGCATTGCGGTGCTTGTACTGCTGCTTTATCTGCTGCTTCGTCCGGCTAAAAAGTGATGGTGTAAGATGGATATAGTTGTATTATTGATCCTTGCTGGCTGTGTGGTGCTTGCATTGCGTTCGATACGTAAATCAAAGTCTTGCGGATGCTCAGGCAATTGTGCAGGATGTCAGAAATGCAGCCGCCATTAACAAGAGGACAACTGAAATGCCTGCTCATGGGTGTGATTACCCAAAAAGCAGCGTGTGAGGGTATCAGAGGTATTGATATTGCTTCCGCATTAGGTGTATCGAGAGCTTCGATCCGCAAAATACTGGCAATACTTACGGAAAAAGGATATCTCGTGCATCAGAAACAGCAGGTATATCTGCTGAGTGATACAGGGAAAGAAATGGTTGACCGGATATTTCCCTTGTATGAGAAGATTTTCTGCTACTTTCATCAAATCGTACATCTCAGCGAATTTGATGCAAGAGAAGGAGCGCTTGCATTGGTCATAACCTTAAATGAAGACAACCTTAAAGACTTATGTAAGCATTTATAGAAAGAAAGACAAGGAAATACTGGCTTCCTTGTTTTTCTTATATTATAATGAAAATGAAAAGAAAGGGGGATCTTATGGCATCTTATCATCAGTGTTTAACAGGAGATTTTCATGATTTTATAGGTTATCTTGAACAAAGTCTTAAAGATGGTTCATCTTCTTTGGAAATTGTTGATAAACAAAATACGATCATCAATGATGTTGAATGTTTTATTTTAATATGTGAACGTTATAGTTTGTTGAATAATAGCTGGGTAAGCATGAATATAACGATTTTACATTATCAGGAAAAGATTGAGTTGTTTGCGATAACAGCGGGTGGAAGTACGGGATTATTGCGCATTGATGGTTATGGTGAAGATACTTTCTTACGGACATTGATCAGGCCTGTGGAGGATTATATTCGTTTTCAAAATGATTGATATATGATTGTTGATTTTTAAGGCGTTTCATTGGAGAATTTCTTTATTCTAAGGCAAAAGGGTGGTTTTTGCCTTATTTTTATGAAAGGTCTACAAATTATAACGATCAGAATTTTAAAATAAGAAGTGATTTTCATTTATTCAGAAAGATATTGTAATCAATTATTTAATAAGAAGAAAATCCATTTGGAGAAAATAACGGAATATTTATAAATATATTTTGAAAATAAGCATCGTACAACTAAAAAAGTTATAAATGGCAAAAAAACAACTGTTAAGAACCTGAAGGTGCATGATGGAAGAAATAGTGCGAAAAAAAGCCAAAAAAGGTAAAAAACGCAAAAAAAAGGCTTGCATTATAGGGTTTTGCTTGTTATAATATTGGAGATTCCGCGTTGACATGCGAGGTTGCTGACACACTGAGATACGTTGTCACGGTGTACAGTCAGGGAATTTGTATCGAGCGGTTGAACTCCGTCGAGAACGGAAGAGAAGGAGAGATAACATGGCAAAGAATAGCGTTAGAATTCGCTTAAAGGCTTACGAGCACAGAATCCTTGATTCAAGTGCAGAAAAGATCGTAACAGCTGCCCAGGCACATGGTGCTAAAAAAATCGTTGGACCTGTACCACTTCCAACTGAAAAGCAGGTAGTAACAATCCTGCGTGCGGTACACAAATACAAAGACTCTCGTGAACAGTTCGAAATCAGAACACACAAGAGATTGATTGAGATCGTTGGACCTACAGCAGAAACAATCGATGCATTGAGCCGTTTGGAGCTGCCGAGTGGTGTTGACATCGAGATCAAGCTGTAAGCTGGAGGTGACATCATGAAAGGATTATTAGGACGCAAAGTAGGTATGACTCAGGTCTTTACGGAAGATGGTATTCTGATTCCAGTAACAGTCGTTGAGGTTCAGCCAAATGTTGTTTTACAGAAGAAAACAATGGAAAATGATGGATACGTTGCTATCCAATTAGGAATGGAAGACGTGAAAGAAAGAAGAGCTACAAAAGCTGCTGTCGGACACGCCAAGAAAGTTAATACGGCTCCAAAGCGCTATATTCGTGAATTCCGCTCTGAAGATATGATGAGCTACGAATTGGGAGCAGAAATCAAGGCTGATATTTTCGCAGCCGGTGAAATGGTCGATGTGATCGGAACGAGCAAGGGTCACGGATTTACGGGTGCTATCAAGCGCCATAATCAGACCATCGGACCTAAGACTCATGGTGCGGGCCCTGTTCACAGACATATGGGATCTGCGGCTACTACAGGTTTGGGTACGAATAAGATCGACCCTGGATTTACGATGCCGGGTCACTATGGTGTTGACCGTACAACTAACAAGAATTTGGAGGTTGTCAAGGTTGATGCTGAAAACAACTACATGTTAATTAAAGGAAACGTGCCTGGACCAAAGAGAGGTTTAGTCATGATCCAGTCTGCTAAGTGCAGCAAAGGTGATGTAGAACCTAAGGTATTAGTGGACTACAGCAAAAAAAATGAGGAGGAATAAGATATGCCTAATATGGTCGTAGTTAACCTAGCAGGTGAAAAAGTTAAAGATATAACTCTTAATCCTGAAGTATTTGGCATTGAGCCAAATCAGCAAGTAATCTTTGATGCCATTGTTATGCAGCGCGCATCTATGAGACAGGGAACACATGATGTGAAGAATCGTCGTGAAGTAAGAGGCGGCGGACGCAAGCCTTACCGTCAGAAGGGTACAGGTAACGCTCGTCAGGGTTCTATCAGAGCTCCGCAGTATCGTGGCGGTGGAATCGTATTCGGACCGACTCCTAGAAGCTATGCGACAAAGCTGAACAGAAAGGTTCGTCGTCTGGCTTTAAGATCTGTGCTGAGTGAAAAGGTAGCAACAAACAATATGATCGTTGTTGATGCTTTAAAGATGGAAGCACCTAAGACAAAGGATATGGTTGCAGCTATCGAAAACATCAATGCCGGTAAGAAAGCATTGTTCGTTGCCGCAAATGATGAAGATTACATGAATGCATATTTATCAGTAAGAAACATCGAATCCATGTTGATGCTGACAGCTGATAAGATCAATGTTTATGACATAGTAAATGCAAATAAGATCGTATTTACTGAAGCAGCTGTGAAGGCAGTTGAGGAGGTATTGGGTAATGAATAACTATAGAGATATTATTATCCGCCCAATTATCACTGAAAAATCCATGAAGATCATGGAAACTGACAACAAAGTTACCTTTGAAGTCGCAAAAGGATGCAACAAGACTGAAGTTAAGCAGGCTGTTGAAAATATCTTTGGTGTTAAAGTGGTGGGTGTGAACATATTGAACACAAAGCCAAAAACAAAACGTGTAGGAAAATACACGGGAAAGACAAAAGTTGTTCGTAAGGCAATCGTTAAGATCGCTGAAGGACAAGATATCAACTTATTCGGTGAATAAGGATATCCGGGGAGATTCACGCTATTTCCCGCTAGAAACGCGTAAGGAGGAAAAGGAATATTATGGCAATTAAGAAATATAAGCCAACAACAAACGGCCGTCGTAATATGTCTGTGCTGACGTTTGATGAGATCACGACATCTACACCGGAACGCAGCCTGCTGGCACCGCTGAAAAGCAAGGGTGGCCGTAACAATAACGGACGCATTACGACTCGTCATCAGGGTGGCGGACATAAGCGTCAGTACCGTATTATTGACTTTAAGAGAAATAAAGATGGCATTCCGGCAACGGTTGCTACCATCGAGTATGATCCAAACAGATCTGCCAATATCGCATTGCTGAACTATGCAGATGGTGAAAAACGCTACATTCTTGCACCAAAGGGCTTGACTGTTGGAGCTAAGGTTCTTTCAGGAGAAGGTGCTGATATCAAGGTCGGCAACGCTTTGGAAATGAGAAACATGCCTGAAGGTACATTCATTCACAATGTAGAGTTAAAGCCTGGTAAAGGCGGACAGCTGGCCAGAAGTGCCGGTGTCAGTGCTCAGATCTTGGGTATTGAAGACAAATATGTAACCGTTCGTCTGGCGAGCGGAGAAGTTAGAAAAATCTTAGGAAATTGCCGTGCTACTGTCGGAGTTGTCGGCAATGAGGATCACTCTCTGGTAAATATCGGTAAAGCCGGTAGAAGCCGCTGGATGGGTATTCGTCCTACTGTTCGTGGTTCTGTTATGAACCCGAATGATCACCCTCATGGTGGTGGTGAAGGCCGTACGCCAATCGGACGTAAGTCACCAATGACACCTTGGGGCAAGAAAGCTATGGGTGTGAAGACCCGTGACAGCAAGAAAGCATCTACGAAACTGATCGTTCGTCGTAGAAATGGTAAATAGGCGAAAGGAGGAAATGAAAAATGAGTCGTAGTTTGAAAAAAGGACCTTTTGTTGATGAACACTTGATGAAGAAAGTGGAAAAACTGAATGAGTCTGGTAAAAAAGAAGTAATTAAGACGTGGTCACGTCGTTCTACAATTTTCCCTCAATTCGTTGAACATACCTTTGCTGTTTATAACGGTAAAGAACATCTGCCGGTTTATGTAACGGAAGATATGGTAGGTCATAAATTAGGCGAATTTGTGCCAACGCGTAAATTTACGGGTCACGCAGGTGACGATAAGAAAGCTAGAAGATAGGAGGAACTAGAAAATGGAAGTAAAAGCAACTGCAAAAACATTACGTATTCCACCTAGAAAAGCTCGTCTGGTTTTAGATCTGATTCGTGGAAAAGACGTAGAAGAAGCTGCAGCTATTTTGAGATTTACGCCAAACTTTGCTGCTGATGCTACTGCAAAAGTATTAAAATCTGCTGTTGCCAATGCTGTTAATAATAATGGCTTGGATGAAAGCAAATTGTTTGTTAAAGAATGTTATGCTAACGAAGGTGTTGTACTAAAAAGATTCATGCCTCGTGCAAAAGGATCTGCAAGTGCGATCCACAAACGCACTAGCCACATCACTGTTGTGGTTAGTGAACGTGCTTAGGAGGTAAAGTATGGGTCAGAAAGTTAGTCCTATCGGAATGCGTGTCGGTGTGATCCGCGATTGGGAATCACGCTGGTATGCAAATAAAGATTATGCCGATTTATTATTAGAAGATATCAAGATTCGTGACTTCTTGTTTGCTGAGCTGAAAGCTGCTGCAGTATCAAGAGTTGAGATCGAACGTTCAAAAAACCGTGTTGAAGTGATCGTACGTTCTGCTCGTCCGGGTGTGATCATCGGAACAAACGGTGAAAACGTAGAAAACATCAAAAAGAAATTAACAAAGCTTACGAATGGCAAGAACGTCTATATCAAGGTCGTTGAAATTGCGAACCCTGATTTGGATGCCAGAATCGTTGCCAGAAGCATTGCTGACCAGCTGGAACAGCGTGCATCTTTCAGAACTGCTCAGAAACGTGCAATTCAGAGAACGATGCGTGCCGGTGCCAAGGGTATCAAGACAGCTGTTTCCGGAAGACTTGGCGGTGCTGATATGGCTCGTACAGAAGGTTATTCAGAAGGAGTTGTTCCTCTGCATACCTTAAGAGCTGATATTGACTATGCATGGGAAGAAGCAAGCACGACTTACGGACGTTTGGGTGTTAAGGTTTGGATCTGCCGCGGTGAAGTTCTTCCGGGACAGATGGTAACAGAACCTGAAGCTCCTAAGTTTGGATCCAATGATCGCAGACGCAGAAACGATCGTAATCGCAGAAATGATCGCAAGCCTCGTCAGCAGCAGGTTGAAGCAGCTCCAAAAGCTGAAGCAAATGCTAATGAAGGAGGTAACAACTAATGTTAATGCCTAACAGAACAAAATATAGAAGACCTCACAGATTAAGCTATGAAGGCCGTGCAAAAGCAGGACGTGAAGTAGCTTTCGGTGAATATGGTCTGATGGCTGATACTGGTGGATATGTAAGTAACCGTCAGATTGAAGCAGCGCGTGTTGCGATGACGCGTTATATGAAGCGTGGTGGTAAAGTTTGGATCAAGATTTTCCCACACTTAGCTATTACGAAGAAGCCACTTGAAGTTCGTATGGGATCCGGTAAGGGTGCTCCAGAAGGATGGGTTGCCGTAGTAAAACCGGGACGCATCATGTTTGAAATTGCCGGTGTAGACGAAGCTGTTGCCCGCGAAGCATTCAGACTTGCGTCTCACAAACTTCCTGTTAAAACGAAATTCGTTGTTAAAGGTAAGGAGGAGTAAACGATGAGCGTAAAAGAAATTAGAGAAAAAAGTAATGAAGAATTACTTGCTGAGATCGAAACACTTAAAGCTGAACTCTTTAACCTTCGTTTCCAACAAGCAACTGGTCAGACTGTCAATGGTGCTCGTATGAAAACTATTAAAAAGACGATTGCTCGTATTAAAACTGTGATGACTGAGCGTGAGCTTGGTATTCGGGACTAAGGAGGATAGAGATGGAAAGATCTAACCGTAAAACTTATCGTGGGACAGTAGTTTCAGATAAGATGGATAAAACAATTACTGTTATTATTGAAACTAGAAAAACACATCCTTTATATGGAAAGCGTGTAAAGTATTCAAAGAAATTCAAGGCTCATGATGAACTTAATGAAGCAAAGATCGGCGATTTTGTAGAAATCATGGAAACTCGTCCATTGTCTGCTACAAAGCGTTTCCGCTTGGTTAAGATTCTGCAGAAGGCTGAAGTTCTTTAGTTAGGAGGAATTGATCATGATTCAAAACGAAAGTAGATTAAGAGTCGCTGACAACACCGGAGCTAAAGAAGTTCTAGTTATTCGCTGCTTAGGTGGAAGCAAAAGAAAATTTGCCAATATCGGTGACGTTGTCGTTTGTACAGTTAAACAGGCATCTACGGGTGGCACTGTAAAGAAGGGTGACGTTGTCAAAGGCGTTATCGTAAGAACAAGACGCGGCATCCGTCGTGAAAACGGTACTTACATTAAATTCGATGACAATGCAGTTGTATTGATCAAAGAAGATAAGACGCCACGTGGTACAAGAATTTTTGGACCTGTGGCAAGAGAATTGCGTGATAAAGATTACATGAAAATCGTATCTTTAGCACCGGAAGTGTTATAGGAGGAACTTTCATGAAAATCAAAAAAGGTGATAAAGTTCAAGTAATCAGCGGTGCTTATAAAGGTACTGTTGCTGAAGTAACTCGTGTAATTCCTAAGGAAAACAGAGTTGTTGTTGAAGGTGTAAACATCATTAAGAAGCACATGAAGCCAACTCAGCAGGATCCTGATGGAAAGATTATTGAAAGAGAAGCTCCAATTCATGTATCAAATGTCATGGCCTATGATTCAAAGGCTAAGACAGCCAGCAGAATTGGATATAAGATAGAAGATGGCAAAAAGGTACGTGTCTATAAAAAGACAGGTAACATTGTCAAGTAAGGAAGGAGCGTAAAAGATGAACCGTTTACAGGAAAAGTATAAAACAACTGTTGTCGAAAACTTAACTAAAAAATTCGGATACACATCAGTGATGCAAGTTCCTTATGTTGATAAGATCGTCATCAATATGGGTTGTGGAGATGCGATTGCAAATCCGAAAGCACTCGAAGATGCTGTAGCTGAATTAGCTCAGATCACTGGACAAAGACCGGTGATCACGAAAGCTAAAAAGTCAATTGCGAATTTCAAATTGCGTGAAGGTGCTCCGATTGGCTGCAAGGTTACACTTAGAAAAGAAAAGATGTATGATTTCTTGGATAAGCTGGTAAGTATTTCTCTTCCTCGTGTAAGAGATTTCCGCGGTGTAAGCAAGACAGCTTTTGACGGACGCGGTAACTACACGCTGGGTGTTAAAGAACAAATCATTTTCCCGGAAATCAACTTTGATAAAGTAAACAAAGTTCGTGGTATGGATATTGTTATTGTAACAACAGCTAATACAAATGAAGAAGCCAAGGCATTACTTGAAGAATTAGGTATGCCGTTCGCTAAATAGGGAGGACAATTCAATGGCAAAAAAAGCGATGATCAATAAAGCAAACCGCCCTCAGAAGTTCTCAACTCGTGAATATACGAGATGTGAGCGTTGTGGACGTCCTCACTCAGTATTACGTAAATATAAACTATGCCGTATTTGCTTCCGTGAGCTGGCTTATAAGGGTCAGATTCCGGGTGTAAAAAAGGCTAGTTGGTAAGAGATAGGAGGAATAAAGTCATGATGATGACAGATCCGATTGCTGATATGCTTACTAGAATTCGTAATGGGCTTCAGGCTCGTCACGAAACAGTAGAAATACCGGCAAGCAAAGAAAAAGAAGCAATTGCTGAAATTTTGAAATCTGAGGGATTTATCACAGATTACAAAGTAGAAGGCGATGTAAAAAAAGTAATGACTGTAACTTTAAAATACGGTCCTAACAAAGAAAAAGTAATTACAGGTCTTAAGAGAATCTCTAAACCGGGATTGCGTGTGTACGCAAAGGTTGAGAATCTGCCAAGAGTACTCAATGGTTTAGGAATTGCCATTATCTCTACTTCACAAGGTCTGATGACTGACAGAGAAGCAAGAGCTAAGCACTGTGGCGGCGAAGTAATCGCTTATGTTTGGTAATTAAGGAGAAAAGCAAAATGTCACGTATCGGTAATAAAACGATTACCATTCCGGCTGGTGTCGAAGTAACGGTTGCCAGTGGGAATGAAGTGACGGTTAAGGGTCCTAAGGGAACTTTGACTCGTCAGTTTGCACCTATACTTGGAATCCAGGTAGAAGGTGGAGAATGCCATGTAACTCGCCCAAATGATCTGAAGGCTACAAAACAGCTGCATGGTACAACTCGCGCTTTGCTGCACAATATGGTAGTAGGTGTGAGCGAAGGATTTGAAAAGAGATTGGAACTGGTAGGTATCGGATTCCGTTCTGCCGTTTCAGGTAATAAGCTGACTTTGAATATCGGTTACTCTCATCCGGTTGAGCTGGAATTGTGGAGCGATGTCAAAGTAGAATGTGCAAGTCCAACTGAAATTGTTGTATCAGGTATTGATAAGCAGAAGGTTGGAGAATTTGCCGCAAATATTCGTGCTGCTAGAAAACCAGAACCTTACAAGGGCAAAGGTATTCGCTATAAAGGTGAATATGTTCGTCGTAAGGAAGGTAAGACAGCAGGTAAGAAATAGCGAGTGGGAGGAAGATAGAACATGCTTAAGAAAATTTCTAGAAACGATGAACGTTTACGTCGTCATGCACGTGTTCGTACCAAAATATCCGGTACCGCTGAATGCCCTCGCTTAAACGTATTCCGTTCAAATGCGCATATTCATGCGCAGATCATTGATGATGTTGCCGGCAACACTTTAGTTGCTTGCAGCTCAGTTGATATGAAGCTTGAAAACGGTGGCAATGTTGAAGCTGCTAAGAAAGTTGGCGCTGAACTTGCAAAACGTGCTCAGGCTAAAAACATTAAAAAAGTAGTATTTGACCGTGGTGGATATATCTATCACGGACGTGTCAAGGCTCTTGCTGATGCAGCTCGTGAAGCCGGACTAGAATTTTAGGAGGACATGCGAATGGAACGCAAACCAAGAAGAGATCGTGAACGCGATAAAGAATTCGAAGAACGTGTCGTTAAAATCAACCGTGTTACGAAGGTTGTAAAAGGTGGACGCCGTTTCCGCTTTGCTGCCCTTGTAGTGATCGGCGATAAAAAAGGACGCGTTGGTTTTGGAACAGGTAAAGCAAATGAAGTGCCTGACGCAATTAAGAAAGCTATTGAAGATGCTAAGAAGAACGTCTTCAATGTGCCTGTCGTAAATGGAACGATTCCTCATGAAATCATAGGAATTTATGGTGCCGGTGAAGTTATTTTACGTCCTGCTACGGAAGGTACCGGAGTTATTGCCGGCGGACCTGTTCGTGCAGTCGTAGAATTAGCCGGAATTACAAACATTTTATCAAAATGCTTAGGTTCCCGTACACCGGTAAACGTTGTAAGTGCAACAATCAATGCTCTTCAGAACTTGAAGACAATTGAAACAACTAGTGAATTACGTGGCAAGAAGCCTCAGGAAATTCGTTAGTGGGAGGAATACAACATGAAATTAAATGAAATGAGTTATACGGACGGAGCAAGACGCGCCAGAAAAAGAATCGGACGTGGTCATGGTTCCGGAAATGGTAAAACTGCTGGTAAAGGTAATAAAGGACAGAATGCTCGTAGCGGCGGTGGTGTTCGTTTAGGCTTCGAAGGTGGTCAGACACCATTGGCAAGACGTTTACCAAAGCGTGGTTTTACGAATTTCAACCGTAAAGAATATGCAATTGTAAATGTTGAAAGTTTAAATGTCTTTGAAGATGGAACAGTTGTCACTGTAGATATGCTGAAGGAAGCTGGCTTAGTTAAGAAGGAGCTTGACGGTGTCAAGATACTTGGACAGGGTGAACTTACCAAGAAGCTGACAGTGCAGGCCAACAAGTTCTCAGCTGCTGCTACTGCAGTGATTGAACAGGCAGGCGGAAAAGCAGAGGTTCTATAATGTTCTCTACTGCTATCAGTGTCTTTAAGAATAAAGAGATTCGTAAAAGAATTCTCTTTACGCTATTGATGCTGTTCATCTTCAGATTTGGTGCAAGCATTCCGGTACCCGGTGTTGATTCGACAGCACTGATTGCCGGAATGGGTGATAATTCACTTTTGGGATTGATGAATTTGCTCGGTGGTGGTAATTTCGAGAGATTTTCCGTCTTTGCGATGGGAGTCGGACCATATATTACTGCTTCCATTATAATCCAGATCCTTTCAATGGATGTTATTCCGGCATTAAGTGAATTATCTAAGCAGGGACAGATCGGACGTAAAAAAATTGATCGTTATACGCGTTATTTAGGTGTCGCTCTGTGTCTGTTCCAGTCTTTGACCATGACGTATGCCTTTGACAAGTCATACGGTATTCTTGAAGATAATGCTGTTTCTACGTTCCTGTTTGTATCGATCGTATTGACGGCCGGAACGATGTTTCTGTTATGGCTGGGCGATCAGATCAGTGCAAAGGGAATCGGAAACGGTGTATCGATGATTATTTTTGCAGGAATTGTATCTAACTTCCCGGCACAGTTTACATCTGCCTATAATGCGCTATGTACAGGTGAAAGTGCACCTGCCAATGGAAGTGTGTTATTTGGATTATACTGTTTGACATTCGTTATCATCATCGTATTTGTTACGTTGATGAATACTGCAAATCGTCGTATTCCGATTCAATATACATCGAGTGGTGCGATCAAGGCAAAAACGAATGAGCTGACATATCTGCCATTGAAGATCAATTCCGCAAGTGTTATGCCAGTCATCTTTGCTAGCTCAGTGATGGTGGCTCCGGTAACGATTGCAAGCTTTTTCCCTTCGAATGGCTTTACAAGATGGTTAACGAATGTCTTGAATTTTAGTTCATGGCATGGTTTAATATTGTATGTAGTTTTGATTATCCTGTTTACGTTCTTCTATACAAATCTGCAGGTAGATCCTGAAAAGATTTCGGAGAACCTCAGCAAGAGCTCAACATACATTCCGGGTATTCGTCCGGGAAACGATACGAAAAATTATGTATCGAAAGTATTAAATAGAATCACTGTTGTCGGTTCGATCGCGCTTGCATTTATTGCGATACTGCCTTATGCAATACCGCTTGTAATGCCGGCTCTGTCAAATACGAATGTAGGACTGGGCGGTACCGGTGTGATCATCGTTGTCGGTGTTGCGATTGAAACTGTGAAGTCTTTGACTAGTCAGGTAACACAGAAAACATATAAGGGATTCTTGACACATTAAATAGAAAGGGGTTGTGCTGTATGAACTTATTGATTATGGGAGGACCTGGTGCCGGAAAGGGTACGATGTCTGAAAAAATACTTGATAAGTTTAATATTTTACATATTTCTACCGGGGACATATTTCGCGCTGAAATTGCACAACAAACAAAATTGGGTCTGTTAGCGAAAAGCTATATTGATAAAGGATTGCTTGTACCAGATGATGTAACGAACTCAATGGTGAAAAGCTTCCTTGAAAAGAGCGATCATAGTAAGGGATATCTGCTTGACGGATATCCTAGAACTATTGATCAGGCTCGTGCTTTTAATGAGCTGGTAGCCGGAAGCGATCTGGAAATCGATAAAGTATTATTTATGGATATTCCTTTCGATGTTCTGGCTCAGCGTATTACAGGCCGCCGCATATGTAAGAAATGCGGTGCGATTTATCACATTACAAACAAGCCAAGTCAAAAAGAAGGGGTTTGTGATGTATGTGGTGGAGATCTGTATCAACGCAAGGACGATACGCTTGAAAGCTTACGTGTTCGTGTTGATGAGTATTCAAAGCTGACTCAGCCTGTTCTTGATTATTATGCAGATAAAGGGCTGGTTACGACGATCAATGCGAATCAAAGTATTGAAGATGTGTGGTCAGATGTCCAAAAAGCCTTGGAGGATTAAATGATTACGACCAAATCACCTAGAGAAATTGAGTATATGCGCGAGGCCGGCCGCATTGTTGCGCTGGCACATAAGGCGCTGCAGCCTTATCTGGCAGCGGGGATAACGACAAAGCAGATTGAACAGATCTGTGAACAGGAGATCTTGAAGCATGACGCAACTCCTTCTTTTAAGGGTTTGTATGGTTTCAAGGGTGCCGTATGTACTTCAGTTAACTCGACTCTCGTTCATGGTATTCCAAGTAATACGAAACTACGAAATGGTGATATAATCTCGGTAGATATTGGTGCCTGCTACCATGGCTATCACGGTGATAGTGCATGGACATATGCCATCGGTGACGTTGATGAAAAAACATTGGATCTTATGAAGGTGACACATGATGCGCTATTTGTCGGATTAAGCTATGCGAAAGCAGGGAACCATTTAAGTGACATCTCTCATGCAATTGGAGAATATGTCATTGCTCATGGTTACTCAATACCTAGTGATTATACTGGTCATGGGATCGGTACGCAGGTACATGAAGATCCCACTGTTCCCAATTTTGGCCCAGCTGGTCGTGGCGTCATCTTAAAGGAAGGCATGACGATTGCCGTTGAACCAATGGTACATGCAGGTAAACCTCAAACGAGGATCCTTAAAGATGGGTGGAGCGTTGTTTCAAAGGATGGAAGCAATACTGCACACTATGAACATACCATTGTGATAACGAAAGATGGGTATGAAATTCTTACAACATTAAACAAGGAGGAACTTCAAAAGAATGGGTAAACAAGACGTAATTGAGATTGAAGGAGTAGTCGTAGATACTCTTCCAAACGCAATGTTCAAGGTGAAATTGAAAAACGGTCACGAAATACTGGCTCACGTTTCTGGTAAAATCCGTATGCATTACATTCGCATTTTACCAGGGGATCGTGTTACTGTTGAAATTTCGCCGTATGATTTAACACGTGGGCGTATAACATTCCGACACAAGTAAGTCGGAAAGAGGAGGAAACACGCATGAAAGTAAGACCATCTGTCAAACCAATATGCGATAAGTGCCGCATCATCAAACGTAAAGGTCGTGTGATGGTTATTTGTGAAAATCCTAAGCACAAACAAAGACAAGGTTAAAATGGAGGAAAAAACAATATGGCTCGTATTGCAGGTGTAGATATTCCACGTGACAAACGTGTTGTAATATCATTAACTTATGTTTATGGTATCGGTGTACCAACATCGAAGAAAATTTTAAAGGAATGTGGTATTTCTGAGGATATCCGTGTCAAAGATCTGACAGAAGCTCAGGAAAACGCAATCCGTGCAAAAGTAGACGAAATCAAAACTGAAGGTGATTTACGTCGTGAAGTTCAGTTAAACATCAAACGTTTAATGGAAATCGGCTGTTACAGAGGCATCCGTCACAGAAAAGGATTGCCGGTAAGAGGACAGCGTACAAAGACAAACGCGCATACACGTAAAGGTCCAGCTCGTGCTATTGCGGGTAAGAAGAAATAGGACTTAGGAGGTAGAAACTATGGCAAAGATTAAAAAAGCCGCTGGTGCTCGTAAACGTCGTGTGAGAAAAAATGTTGCCCGTGGGGTAGCTCATATTCATTCAACTTTCAACAATACGATCGTAACGATCACTGACGAAGCAGGTAATGCGATTGCTTGGTCAAGCGCAGGTGCGTTAGGTTATAAAGGTTCTCGTAAGTCTACTCCTTTTGCTGCTCAGCAGGCTGGAGAAGCAGCAGGAAAAGCTGCCGTTGATAACGGTATGAAAACAGTAGCAGTTAACGTAAAAGGTCCGGGACCGGGACGTGAAGCAGCTGTTAGAGCATTACAGGTTGCAGGATTAGAAATTACATTAATTAACGATGTAACTCCAATTCCACACAACGGATGTCGTCCACCAAAACGGCCACGTGGTTAATTTTAAACTTTTAATTGAGGAGGTATCGTAATGCAAAAATTCGAACGTGCACATTTTGAAGTAAAAGAGTTTGTTGACTCAGAGAATTATGGAAAATTCGTGATTGAACCATTAGAAAGAGGTTTCGGCCAGACTATTGGGAATGCACTAAGACGGGTTTTGATCTCCTCTTTACCGGGAGCTGCCGTATTTTCAATTAAAGTTGACGGAATTTATCACGAGTTCACATCGATTCCCGGTGTAAAGGAAGATGTGACAGCTATTATTTTAAGCATCAAGACTCTCATTATGGAAATTGCTGATGATGAAGTATATACTCTGCGTATTTCAAAAAAGGGTCCCGGTGTTGTAACGGCGGGCGATATTATCTGTCCGGAAGGCGTTAAGGTTTTAAATAAGGATTTAGTAATCTGTCATTTGGAAGAAGATGGCGTTTTAGAAATGGAGCTTCAGGCTCATAATGGACGTGGTTACGTCAATGCTGAGCTGAATAAACAAATGTATCAGACACAGAATCAGCCTTTAGGAACGATTTATACGGACTCTATTTATACACCGATCGAAAGAGTATCTTATTCAGTTGAACCAACACGCGTTGGTCAGAATGCTAAGTTTGATAAAATTATTTTTGAGGTTTGGACAAATGGATCGATCACACCTCAGGAATCAATTGCATTGGGTGCTAAAATACTAATTGACCACTTAGAGTTACTTACAAATGTACACGAAGCTGTGAATGACTATGAATCAGTCATGAAGGAAGATAAGGGTGATCCTGTTAATAAGGGTCTTGTGATGATGATCGAAGACCTTGACTTATCTGTCCGCAGCTACAACTGTCTGAAACGTGCCGGTATTCAGACGGTAGAAGAACTGACTCAGAAAACTGAGGATGAAATGATGAGAGTCAGAAACTTAGGTAAGAAATCATTAAAAGAAGTAAAAGAAAAAATCTATGACTTAGGTTTGACTTTTAAGAGTTTTGAATAGGTGTTAAGGGAGGATAAAAATTATGTGGAATCGTAGATTTGGACGTACTGCAGACCACCGTAAGGCAATGCTGAGAAACATGGCTACGAGCGTAATTGCACATGGATCAATCGAAACAACAGAAATGAAAGCGAAGGATCTTCGCAGTGTTGTGGATGAACTGATCACTCTTGCAAAGCGCGGCGATCTTCATGCACGCCGTCAGGCTGCCAGCTTTATCCGCGATATTGTCGTTGATGAAAAGACTGGTACAACTGCTCTGCAGAAATTATTCAATGAAATCGGTCCTAAATATAAAGATCGCAATGGAGGATATACAACGGTTATCAAAACAGGAAACCGTCGTGGTGACTGTGCTCCAATGGCAATCTTAAAATTAGTTGACTAATCAGGTGGAGGAAACTTCACCTTTTATTATATAAAACTTACAGTTTTGTATTATTCGGCGAGGCTTCTCGCTTTTTATTTTGGTGTATGCTAAAATAATCGCGTATAGGTGGTTGATGTATATGAAAGAAACTGATATCAGAACAGGATTAAATCAAGAAGAAATAGATGAGCGTGTTGCTAAGGGACTCGTTAATATATGTGATCAGGATACAACGAAATCATATAAACAGATCTTCAAGGATAATTTATTAACTTTGTTTAATTTGATCAATGTCATTCTGGCCGGACTTATCATGTTTACGGGGTCATATCGTAATCTGTTGTTTCTCGGTGTCGTTCTCTCAAATATCGTTATCGGAACGTTTCAGGAAATCAGGACAAAACGTGTATTGGATAAAATATCACTGATTCATTCTATGAAGGCCTTATGCTTGCGAAATGGCAAAGAAGAGATGATATCAATTGAAGATATCGTTGTCGATGATATCTTAAAATTAAAAATGGGTAATCAGATCATCAGCGACAGCATCGTAAGAGAAGGCTCTCTTGAGGTAGATGAATCCTTGTTGACAGGTGAGAGCCGGACAGTTATCAAAAATGAAGGTGACTTTTTATATTCCGGAAGCTTTGTAACAGGTGGCAATGCATGGGTACAGGTCGTTCATGTCGGCAATGACAATTATGCGGCCAAGATGACCAAAGATGCTAAGAAATATTCTAAATATCCTTCCGAACTCCGGGATATGCTGAATAAGATCATCAAATATATCGGTATTGCGATCATACCGCTGGGTATCATCCTCTTTTCCAAACAATATTTCATTTTACATGGTACCTTAAAGGACAGTATCTTAAATACCAGTGCCGCTTTGATCGGGATGATTCCGGAAGGATTGGTGATCCTGACAAGTATTGCCTTAGCGGTGGGAGTCATCAATCTGGCACGACATCATACACTTGTTCAGGAGCTTTACTGCATTGAAACGCTGGCTCGTGTCGATGTGCTTTGTTTGGATAAAACAGGTACGATCACTGAGGGAAAGATGATCGTTGACAGCTATCATTCAAATGATAAGCAATTTGAATCAATCATGAAAAACATGACGTATGATCTTGAGGATGCGAATGCGACCATTGAGGCGATCCGTGAACGTTTTTCACCTGAGAAAAGTTTTGATTGTATTAAAACGATCCCATTTAATTCGTCTAAAAAGTATAGCGGCGTCATTTATCAAGATGCTGTCTATATCATGGGTGCTTATTCATTTATGATGAGCCATCCTGATAAAATCCAATTGGAAAAAATTGAAAAGGCCAGTGCAGAAGGTTTCCGTGTCATCAGTGTAGCAAAGACGACTCCACAAGATAAAGAGCTGAAAGATTTACAGTGGATCGGAGATATTTATCTTCTTGATAAGATACGTGAAGATGCAAGAGAAACACTCGATTATTTTAAAAAGCAGGATGTAGATATCAAGATCATCAGCGGCGATCATCCATTGACCGTCAGTCAGATTGCCCGGCGCGTTCATCTTGAACATTATGATTCTTATGTAGATGCATCACAATTAAACGATGATGAAATGGAAGCAGCTGCCAGCAAATATCATATTTTCGGCAGGGTCACTCCTAAACAAAAAAGAGCGTTGATTGCTGCTTTAAAAAAACAGGGACATTGTGTAGGCATGAGTGGTGATGGTGTCAATGATGTATTGGCCTTTAAAGAAGCCGATGTCAGCATTGCCATGGCCAGCGGCAGTGACGTGGCAAAATCAAGTGCTAATCTCGTACTGTTAGATTCCAATTTCGATGCATTGCCGGAAGTTTTATATGAAGGACGAAGAGTGATCAATAACATTCAGCGTGTGGCGACACTCTTTCTGACAAAGACGATCTTTTCTATTCTTTTAGCCTTTATAACGATCCTGCTGCCATTTGAATATCCGTTTGTACCGATTCATCTGACCTTTGTATCTTCACTGACTATTGGTATGCCGGCATTTTTCATGGCAATCGAACCCAATCGTAATCGTGTCGAAAAGAAATTCTTAGAAAATGTCATCAAGGTGTCCTTGCCAGCTGCTGTGAGCGTCATCTTATGTATTATCTATATCTATACGATTGCGGTAATGCAAGGCTTTAATTCTGAGGTAATCACCCAGTTGTCTGTCATTACGATTGCCATAAATGGCTGTATCGTATTGACGAAGGTTTCACATCCATTCACCTTATTAAGAAAGATCATTTTAGTCGTAGTATATATAGGTATTGCCGGAGGGTTATTCTTAGCGCATGATCTTATCAGCATGCTTCCGATACGTTCTGCTTCTATCTTGTTCGATGTGTGTGTGATCGTATTGATCTTGCTTGCAGGTTCAACATTTGGAAGCAGGATTGTGGAAAAGCTATACAATCGAAAACAGTGATTCTTTTGTCATTAAAAAAAGCATTTTTTCTGATACAATAAAATTGGAGGAAGGCTTATGAATCACAAATATAAACCGGCGGATGAATTGTTGAAAAAAAGACAAGGTGTTTTATTTCAAAAAAGAAAGAGAAAAAGAAGAATTATATTCAGTACTGTCTTAATTGGGATTTTGTTGCTTATTTCTTTTATGAAATTAGAATCTGACCGAGAAAGACAGGAACGAAATGGTACCTATGTTTCATCTGAAGATCCCTATTATAAAGTTGTTGTAGAAGATAATGATATTACGGTTTATAAACAAGATGAATTATATTTAAAAGGAAGTTATCAAAAACAATCTAATAAGTATATGATTCTTGATGAAAATGGTACAGCATATCAGGATTATTATTTTAAATATACAGGTGAAACGATGATGCTTTATGTCAGAGAGAATGATATATATATGATTGTTTATATCCTTAATAAGGAAAAGTGAATCAGATATTTTTCTTATGATATAATATATTCATGGATAAGCTAAATGAAGAAATGGAACAATATGCACTTGAATAGGGTATTCCTATCATGCAGAAAGAAGGCCTTGTTTTCTCTTTTCTTGCTGTATCTCGGCATATTATGAGGCTGTTCCACTTGCCGGTAACTTTTTTTCATCCTAGACCGGGGAAAGGCAGTGATAAAAAGATTCGTTTTGCTGGAAAAAGAAGCGTGGCAGTGGTTACAGAAATATCTCTGTACATGATTTTCATCATGTCCATTCTTTTTGAAATGAATGGAACCGCAGACAGGACAGCACATATTTTCATTGACGAACGTTATTTTATCGCTAAGCAGAAGAGGTTGAAGATATTCGATCATTGACTTGACCTCATTTTTATTCAATTTGAAAGCGAATTGTTGGATTTCATTTTTTGTACTCATATAGTTACCTCTTTCTTGATATCTATATAATGAAACAAATTCAACATCGTTTATGTTAAAAAAAAGCGAAATAAAATTAGTTTTTGAATATAACTAAAGAAGAGAAGTCGTAATGGCTTCTTTTTCTTATGATGCAACACAGATGTGACAAAAATAAACATAAAGGAGATGGCTTTCTGATATAAAACAAGTAAAATAAAGTTAGGAGGACCACTTATGAATATTGGAAATAATATTAAAAAGCTCAGAAATGCAAATCATTATTCACAAGAAGAGCTTGCACAGAAATGTAATGTATCAAGACAGACAATATCAAGATGGGAAAGTAATGAGGTTTTGCCGGATACAAATAATTTGATCATTCTAGCGAAATTGTTTAATGTTACCTTGGATGAAATCGTATTTGGCGTAACAGAACAGAAAAAGAGTGAGAATAAGAGTATCATAGGAAAGGCTTGTATCATAATATTGCTGGCAGCTTCTCTTGTTTTAAATATCATTCTTTTTGTCCAAAGACATGAAGGAACAAATGATCCGTCATTGAATCTGTTGCAGGGTGAATATATCTATCAGCCTAAGGATCAGAATTATCATTTCATCTTAAATGTTCATGATAATGATATCGACTTTGATGTTTATTTACATGACAGGTGGTCAGAAGCATGGTCATGGAAAGGCAGCATTGACAAGAAATTAAATATACAAGACCTCTATGTATATGAAGTAGAATTGAAGGATGACAGTCATAGTATAGACAACGCAACAATAACTATGACCTATGATGCTGATAAAGATGAAATCACATGTAGTTTTCCGGAACAATTAAGTTTAGGTATTCGAGCCTTCACAATGATTAGAAAATAAATGTACCTCTTGATTTGAGTATGATATAATACATTCATGGATAAACTAATTGAAGAAATGGAACGTTACGCTCGTGAATATGATATCCCCATCATGCAGAAGGAAGGCCTTGTTTTCTTTCAAAAACTGATTGTTGAGAATCATATCAAAAGCATCTTAGAAATTGGCAGTGCCATTGGTTACAGTGCCATTCAGCTGGCCCGTCTTGATCCCGGGATTCATATCGTCACGATCGAAAGAGATGATGAACGATATGCAAAGGCAGTAGAAAATATTGATAAAAGCGGTTTGAAAAATCAGATTGAATTGATTCATGGTGATGCCTTGGAAGTAGATATTGACGGATCTTTTGATTGTATTTTTATTGATGCCGCCAAAGCACAGTATATTCGTTTTTTTGAAAAATACGAAAAGCTGTTGAAGGAGGATGGGATAATCGTCAGTGATAATCTTTCTTTTCATGGTTATGTCGAACATCCGGAAAGAAAGATGTCACGCAGCTTACGAGGTCTTGTAAGAAAGATAAAAAACTATATCGTTTATCTTGAAAATCATGAGAAATATGACACTTTGTTCATAAATGAAGGCGATGGGCTCGCAATTAGTAGAAAAAAGAAAACAAACATGGTAGAATAGGGAAAAGGAATGGTGATATTATGAAAAAAACATTGACAGCTATCGTAGTATTAGGTGCAATTGCGGGTGCAGTTGCCTATAAATTGAAAAAAGAAAACGAAGAAAAAAAATATCTGGATCATGAACTGGATATGCTTGCAGGCGAAGATGAAGCTGAGGATGAGGAAGAAGGAAATGTTGAATGCGGCTGTGATGTCGAAGAAGATGCTCAGCCTCAAACCAATGAGAATCCGATGACTGATGAGATCAATCAGGAGCTGAAAGCCCAGTTGGAACAGAAGAGCGATTCGGTCATTTCTCAATTAGCTGAGGAAGATGATCATTTAGAAGAAGAACGGCCGATCCAGCATTTTGTTGATTTTACGAATGAAGAGGATATGGAAGCATTTAAGAATGCTGTCATTGAAAAGGGTTATGTCGTGACACGTGGTGAAAATCCTTTGCAGTTAAGCGTGCTGCATATTGCACCAATCAGCCGCAGTGAATTATTGGTGAATGTTTATTATCTTGCAAATCAGGCTATTAAGCATCATGGTACTTATCAAGGCTGGCAGTCAAGGAAAGTATTATAAAGAGTTTGAAAAAACTCTTTTTTCTTTTCTTATTCAATATTATAATGTACATATGAATCATCAGGTCATAGGAATTTTGGCTCATGTAGATGCAGGTAAGACAACATTGTCGGAAAGTCTTCTTTATCTGACTGGAGCTATACGAAAAAAAGGAAGAGTGGATCATCAGGATGCTTTTTTGGATTATGATCCGCAAGAAAGAGATCGTGGTATTACGATTTTTTCAAAGCAGGCTCGTTTTTCTTGGAAAAATACCCGTTTTACCTTAATTGATACACCCGGTCATGTTGATTTTTCCAGTGAAATGGAAAGGAGCTTATCTGTATTGGATGCTGCTATCTTAGTGATCAATGGGTGTGACGGGGTACAGAGTCATACAGAAACGATCTGGCGTCTTTTGATGCATTATCAGATACCGGTATTTATTTTTGTCAATAAGATGGATATCAGTTATCTGACAAAAGAAAAGCTGATGGAAGATCTGCATCGCTTAGATATGAGGATCGCAGATGTGACTTTATCAATGGAGGAAGCTGTTGAACAGATGGCTACCAGCAGTGATGAAATGCTTCAGAAATATATGGCACATGAAATCGATGATACGGACATTCAACAGGAAATCGTGTCGTTACATCTTTTTGGCTGTGTATTTGGAAGTGCCTTAAAAGGGGATCAGGTGGAACGCCTTTTAGATATCTTAGATGCTTATACGATAAAAAAGACATA
Organism: Traorella sp. mt218; assembly: GCF_055420025.1. Classification (NCBI taxonomy): domain Bacteria; kingdom Bacillati; phylum Bacillota; class Erysipelotrichia; order Erysipelotrichales; family Erysipelotrichaceae; genus Traorella; species Traorella sp. mt218. Next base: position 94,283 of record NZ_JBVAYM010000003.1, on the reverse strand, counting down.
TCCGAGACAGTTTGGTGCCCGTGTATTTAAGATCACGCATGAGGATCATAAAAAATGGGTACATATGAAAATTACCGGCGGCAGCCTAAAGGTCAAAGAAAAGATCAATGATGAAAAGGCAGATCAGATTCGTCTTTATTCGGGAGATCGTTTTGAAAGCGTACAAAGTGTCGATGCAGGTGAGATCTGTGCTGTCAGTGGTTTAAATTCACTCCAGATCTATGATTCCCTGGGTTATGAAAAAACATCACATGCTCCTCTTTTGACCAGTTATATGAAATATCGTCTTTTATTGCCAAAAGCATGTGATGTCGTAGGAATGGTCAGAAATTTAAAGATGCTAAGTGAAGAGGATCCGCAATTGATGGTGAGCTATGATGAAGAATCGAAGCAGATCTATCTTCAGGTCATGGGTGAGGTACAGATCGAAATTTTAAAGAATTTGATTTTTGAACGTTTTTCAGTACCGGTTGAATTTGATCAGGGAAGCGTGATCTTTAAAGAAACGATCACAGAAGCAGTCGAAGGCGTCGGACATTTTGAACCTTTGCGTCATTATGCGGAGGTACATTTGCTTTTAGAGCCTTTAAAAAGAGGTGAAGGACTTGTTTTTGAGAATCGGTGCAGTGAGGATGCGTTGGCAAAAAATTGGCAGCGATTGATCATGACCCATCTTGAGGAAAAGGTACATAGGGGAGTGTTGAGCGGTTCAGCCATTACGGATATGAAAATAACGCTGTTGACTGGAAAGGCTCATCCGAAGCATACTGAGGGCGGTGATTTCCGAGAAGCGACCTACCGTGCAGTCCGACAGGGGTTGAGAAGTACGACGTGTTTGCTTTTGGAACCTTATTATGCTTTCCGGTTAATGCTTCCTGCTAATGTTTTAAGCCGTGCCATTTTTGATATTGAAAAGATGCATGGTACGTTTCAAGTAGAAGATAATCAGGGAGAGATGAGCGTTTTAAGCGGGAAGGCTCCTGTAAGGCTCATGCATAATTATCAATTAGAGGTGTTGAATTATACCAAGGGTCGCGGAAAGCTGATTTGCAGTCTTGCAGGCTATGAGGAATGCGTGGATCAGGATGAAGTCGTTGCTTCTATTGGTTATGATTGTGACCGTGATACTGAAAATCCGTGTGGTTCTGTTTTCTGCCGCAATGGAGCCGGCTTTTTCGTACCTTCTGACAAGGTCGAGGAATATATGCATATTAAAAAGGTATTCCGCAGCGATGCGGATAAGTATCGTCCTTATCAGCCAAGAAAGGTAGATGAAGAGGAAGTCTTAAGAGTTTATGAGCGTACCTATGGAAAAGTTGAAACACGTCTGTATCGTCCTTCAAATAGAAGAGATGATGAAGAAAAGATCGATATAAAAAAAGAGGTGAAGAAGGCTTGCCTGTTAGTGGATGGGTATAATATCATTCATGCCTGGGAAGAGCTGGCTTTATTGGCGAAAGATAATCTGGATGCGGCTAGGAGTCGCTTGATCGATCTGTTGTCAAGTTATCAGGGATATCGTAAATGTCTGTTGATTTTGGTGTTTGATGCATATAAGGTAAAAGATAATATCGGCAGTATGACATATAATGGCAGCATTTATATCGTTTATACCAAAACAGCGCAGACTGCTGATGCCTATATTGAAAAAGCGACCCATGAAATGAGTCAGGATTATCTGGTTCAGGTAGCTACGAGTGATTCATTGGAACAGCTCATCATTTCAGGACAGAGGGCATTGCGTATATCGGCACGTGAATTTGAAAAGGAAGTGGCTTATGTTTGTGAAACAGGTCTGAAGGAATATGAGTCAAAGCAGGGAAGAAGCGGGCATCGTATGCTTGAAGGCTTGCGCAAGGTGAATGAAGAAGAATAGTGGAGGAATTGGATATGCAGAATATGGATTATTATTATGATTTTTCCGGTCAGAAATTCGGGTATCCCTTGAGCTTAAGCATCAATAGCTTTGAACGGGTCGTTTTTTCACGTATCCAAAGCCTTGAGATCTGTTATGTATTAAAAGGGAAGTATGAGGTCATTACCGAGCATTTTTCAGAATTGCTGCGGGAGCATGAATTGGCATTGATCGCTCCTGATGAGATTCATAAGATCTGTTGCCATGGGGAAGATGAGAATGTGGTCTTAACGATACATATTGATTTTTCAAAGCTTCCTTCATCGATGGCAGGACATAAAAACTCATTTCTTTCGATGATCTGTACAGAAAAGCGTCATAAAGACATGCTGGATGCTTTTAAAAGGTGTATGGGCCAGCTGATCGGATTGCTTCAGAAGAAGGATTATAATTTATTTGAATTGAATAAGCTGATGATGGAGCTGATGGCGATTGCTTCGGATTCCCGCAAGTATTCGATCGAACAATTACCGCTTTCCTCTCAGCATAATGAAAACTATATGAAGGCCATTCGCTATATCGATCATCACTATCAGGAGGATCTGCATTTGAAGGATCTTGCGAAAACCTTGAATTTCAGTACCTCTTATACCTCAAAGCTATTTAAAAAATATAATCAGATCCCTTTTGTCAAATATCTCTCTTATGTGCGTTTAAGAGCTTCGCTTGAGGCACTGCTTGAGGGAAAGCATACGATCGAAGAGATTGCCAGGGATTGCGGTATGCCGAATGCCAAGGCTTATACGATGGCTTTTAAAGAGATGTATGGTATTTTGCCAAGCAGCTATCGCAAGCAGTTCGTACGTAATAGGAAATATGATGAAGAACATCGTGACCAGGAAATGGCACTGGATAAAAAACAGCTTTCTTTATTGGCACATCTGATTCAAAAGGATACATATTTATATGAAGATGAGAGAATCGTATTGATGAAGCAGGCAGAGGGCTATACAATGATGATGAAAAAGCAGGCGGATCGGTTTGTTGTGGAAAAGGATCGTATTTGTCTGGCATTTGAAGAATAGAGGCGTTTGAATAAGACGTCTTTTTTTGTTCATATTTCGAAAATAAAGTAAGTATTCATGACAAAAAATGACCTTTACTATCAAGATATACTGGTGAAAAAATGCACAAAGTATGTTAGAATGAAATCGTAAAGGAGTTGATAGCGATGGATAAATATCCACATTTGTTTTCACCGATCAAAATAGGTGAAACAGTTGTGAAAAACCGAATCTTCATGCCACCTTTGTCAACAAATCTGGGAAATAAAGGATATGTGACAGATGAGCTGGTGGAGCATTATAAGGCTCGCGCGAAAGGCGGTGTCGGTCTGTTTGTGACGGAGGTCGTTACCGTTGAGCCTACTTATGTATATCTTCCGGGTGATATGTCGATTCATGATGATTCATTTATTGAAGGATGGAAGAAGCTGGTGGATGGCGTTCATGAATATGGTGCAAAGATTTTGCCTCAGTTATTTCATCCTGCTTACATGGCCTTTCCGATTCCGGGTACCCCGCAGCTGATCACACCGAGTCATGTAGGTCCATATTATGCGAAAGAAGCACCACGTCCTGTCACAAAGGAAGAGCTGAAGGTGATCATCCGTCAGTTTGGCGAAGCTGCTTATCGTGTGAAGCAGGCAGGCGGTGATGGTGTGGAAATTCATGCCGCTCATGCACACGGACTTTTGGGAGGCTTCCTCTCACCTTTGTATAATAAGCGTGTCGATGAGTATGGCGGAGATATCAACGGACGGCTGAGATTGACCTTGGAAGTGATTGATGAGGTACGTCGTAAGTGCGGTAAGGATTTTATCATTGATGTACGTATTTCAGGTGATGAATACAGTGACGGAGGTTTGAATATCAATGATATGATCTATGTGGCCAAGCAATTGGAAAAAGCAGGCGTTGATATGCTTCATGTGTCCGGAGGTACGACGATTGCCCGCGGAAGCTCCATACCTGCACCGGGAACGAAGATGGGTTCTCATGCCGCTTTATCAGCTGAGATCAAAAAGTATGTTTCCATTCCGGTGGCAACGGTAGGAAGAATTACAGAGCCTTGGATTGCGGAAGAGCTGATTGCCAATGGCAAGGCAGATGCCTGCATGATCGGACGTGCGAACTTATGCGATCCTGAATTTGCGAATAAGGCAAGAGAAGGAAGAGAGGATGATATCCGTCCATGCATCGGCTGTCTGCGCTGTCTGAATGGCATCATGTTCGGCAAGCGTGTTTCCTGTACGGTCAATCCTTCTTTTGAACTTGAAAACGAGGATACATTGACAACTGCCGAAGTGAAGAAGGATGTGTTGGTCATCGGCGGTGGTGCTGCCGGTATGGAAGCAGCCTATGTTGCCGCAAGAAGAGGTCATCATGTCGTTCTTTGTGAAGCAAATGAAGAGCTGGGCGGTGCATTGAAAGCAGCCTCGGTTCCGATTGGCAAACAGGATCTGACAAGGGTCGTTAAATTCATGAAGCGCCGTTTGGAACAGGAGCATGTTGACATTCGCTATAATACTGCTGTTGATGAAGATATGTTGACAAATGAATTTGCCGGTTATGAGGTCATTGCCTCTACGGGAGCCAAACCTGTCATCCTTGACAGCCTGACGGGCTTTAAACAGTGGATGAGTGCAGATGATATTCTGACAGGCAAAGCCTTCCCTGGAAGAAAGATCGTTGTTTTAGGTGGCGGCAGCGTTGGCTGTGAAACCGCAGATTATCTTGCACCGCTGGTCAATGATCTATATCCGCGAAATCGTGAGATCATCGTATTGGAAATGGCAAAGGGCATCATGATGAATGAAAGCGGACCGGGAAGAAGCCTTTTAGTCCAGCGTATGATGCGTAAAGGAGTCAAGATGATCTGTGAAGCGAAGGTAACAAAAGCGGAGGCTGATAAGATCTATTATGTCAAGGATGGTGTTGAGCATTGCATCAATGATGCGGATACGCTCGTCTTTGCGGTAGGTTACAAGTGTGATCCAAGCGTAGAAGAAATGTTGAAGAAAGCAAATGCCAGCTATCACCTTATTGGCGATGCCAATAAGGTCGGCAATATCAAAGATGCGATTTCTCAAGGATATGAAATCGCCAAGCAATTATAATAGGAGGTACTTATGAAATTATTAGAAGAAATCAAAGTCGGTAATCTGACATTAAAAAATCGTATCATGTTTCCACCTCTGACAACCGGTTATGAAGAAAGAGATGGTTCCATCGGTGAAAGAAGCTTTAATTTTTATACCCGATTGGCAAAGGGCGGTGTAGCTTATGTCGTTATCGGTGATGTTGCACCTGTCAATACGGCGTCACCGACACCAAAGCTCTGTGATGATTCTCAGATTCCTACATTTAAGAAACTGGCAGATTCACTACATCAATATGATTGTAAATTAGCTTTACAGATCTTCCATCCTGAATATGATGTTCCGGGTGTAGGAAAAATGATCATGGCTGCCAGAATGGCCGGTGTAGCAGCCCAGAAAGCAAAAGAAGCAGGCGATATGGCTACTTTTGAAGCAAAGATGGCAGAGTCCAAGAAGGTAACGGCAGATGCATATGCGAAATTGCATCATGATATGCAGCACTTTGTAAGCGAAGCTACTAAAGAACAATTAGATGATATCAAACATTCTATTGCGCAGTGTGCAAGAAGAGCGATGGAAGCCGGTGTGGATGCGATTGAAGTACACGGGGATCGTTTATTAGGTTCTCTTTGTTCAACTGTCTTGAATCACAGAACGGATGAATATGGTGGATCTTTTGAAAATCGTATTCGCTATGCCTTGGAAGTAGTTAAAGCAATCAAAGAAGCAGCTCCGTCATTGATGATCGAATATAAGCTGCCATTCATCACTAAGAATGCAGATGGCAGTGATCGTGGCAAAGGTGGCTTGCATGAAGAAGAAGGTATCCTGTTTGCGAAGAAACTGGAAGAAGCCGGTGTCGATATGATTCAGGTGGCTCAGGCAAACCACACAGGCAATATGGGTGATACGATTCCACCAATGGGTACCGTTCCATATAACTGGACATTACCGATCTGTAAACGTGTAAAGGAAGCCGTTAGTATTCCTGTCGCAACTGTCGGACGTGTTGTCAGCGTAGAAGCCGGTGAAGAAATCTTAAATAACGGTGAAGCCGATGTGATCGGTTATGGACGTTCTTTATTATGTGATCCGGATATCGCAGTAAAGGCTGAAAGAGGCGAACCGATCCGTGAATGTCTTAACTGTAATAAGGGATGCGTGGATGCCATTCAGGGACGTAAATATATTTCTTGTGTATTGAATGCGGAAAACGGTGATGAAGGAACGATCTTTATCAAGCCAAGCGATCAGAGCAAGCATGTCGTGATCGTAGGTGCCGGTATTGCCGGGCTTGAAGCAGCCCGTGTGGCAGCACTTCGCGGTCATAAAGTGGATGTTTATGAAAAAGAAGATCATATCGGCGGTCAGATCCATCTGGCAGCTGTACCTCCGAGAAAAGCTGAGATCATGCGTTCAGTTGAATATTATGAAAAGATCCTTCCTCGTTTAAATGTGAATGTACATTTGAATACAGAGGCAACAAAAGACATCATGAATGATGCGGATGCGGTAATTGTCGCTGTGGGCGCCCATGATTTGCATTTACCGATTCCGGGTGCCGATTCCAGCAATGTCGTATCAAGCTGGGATGTATTGGCAGGTAAGGTAGAAGTAAGTGGTCACTGTGCTGTTATCGGTGGTGGCCTGGTAGGTACGGAAACTGCTGAATATCTGCTTGAAAAAGGCTGCCAGATATCGATCATCGAAATGATGGATAAGATCGCTAATGGTGAATCTGGAACGATCTTGCCATTGATCATGACTGACTTTACAAAGCATGGTGTAACTCAGTATGTGAATACCAAAGTAAACAGCATTACGAATGATGGCAAGAAAGTATTGGCAACCAATACCGCAGAAGGAAAAGATGTGGAAATTGATTGTGATATGGTTGTCATGGCTGTTGGTTCTAAGAAGAACACGCTGGATGTTGAAGGTGTTACCACACCTCTCACTTATGTAGGTGATTGTTCAGGTGACAGGACAGCAAGTATTGCGGAAGCCATTCGTTCCGGATATAATGCAGCTAACGAAATTTAATAAATCTAAGATTCTTCTCATGATGAGAGGAATCTTTTTTTTGAAAAGCATCTTGAAGTTTTTGAAAGTTCTATCTATAATAAAGCTGTAAGATAGTTTTTTATGGGTGTAAACTATCTTTCTTTTTTATTACAAGACAGCTTTATCATGATTTCAAGAAGCCGTCTGATTGAGTGAATCAGCAGGCGCATTTCTTTTATCAAATCTACCATATCAGTACCTTTGCCTTTCTGCAATCGATAAACCTGCAGGCTCAGGTGCTTTTTTCTATCTCACAAGCCTTGGGACTTACATACTTGATAAGTAAAGTCCGGTTAGATGAATATCCCTCTACTATGATATATCCATAAAATCTATAAAAATCCCAATGAAAATAAAATAAATTAATATAATTTTACTGGATTTATGGTACAAGGAGATGTAGGAATATATAAATAATGAACGAAAAATATAGATTTTTTACACAAATTTTATTGAAAACGCTTATTTTTGTGTTAAAATTTAAATGTAGGAAGATGTTAAACAGAGGCTTGATTGTTCAAGATATAACTGTATAACAAAAAAATACAATTGCCGATCAGGTCCTTGGTTACACAAAGCTTTTATTGTTGTAAATGTTTTTCGTGTATATAACATTTTCGGAAAGGGAAAGATATATGAAAAAGATCATGAGAATTATTTCTGTGAGTCTATGTCTCATGCTTGCCTTGTCAGTTTCTGCTTCTTTTACTAAGGCTGCAGCAAGCGAGATACAGACAGAAGATTCTGTGGCACGTGTCGGTGATGAATATTATGACACGTTGGCAGAAGCTTTTAAGGCTATCCAAACAGAAGGAACTGTTGAATTGGTAGCTGATGCTACTATGGATAATAGAATTACTATCGCTGCTGGTAAAACAGTGACATTGGATCTGGGAACATATACGATCACATCATCTGAGTCATTCAAGGGAGCAAGTAATGTTTTTTTCATCAATAATGGTACTTTCACAATTAAAGGTGAAGGAACGATTGATGCAACGGGGAAAACTAACCTCTATTATGCTATTGACAATGCAGGTGGAAAATTATATGTCAATTCTGGTAAGATTATTGGTAGGAATGAAGGAATTCGCACAAGGAAATATGGAATGAATAATGGAATTTTGACTATTTCTGGTGGAGAAATTTCTAATGTAGTTTCATATAAAGATGATTGTGCAATCTATGCGTATGAGAGCACCGTAGAAATATCTGGAAATGCACAGATTCACGGATTGAATGCTGCTGTTAGGGCATATGGAAGTACAGTAACGATTTCTGGTAATGCATCTCTTAGCGGTGCTTTTGGTGTTATGTTATTTAATGATATATCAGAGAATACCCCAACTGCAAAGCATTCATCTTTGACGATGACCGGTGGTACGATTTCTGCGACAAATGGTTTTGCGTTATCAGGAAACAATATGCAATCTGCTTTATGTAGTGCTGAGATTACTGGCGGTACATTAACAAGCATTGATGAAGCAACAGGTATCTATTGGCCAATGGAAGGTGCATTAACGATTGGCGGAAATGCAGTTGTTCGAGGCGGAACAGGTATCGAAGCGAAGATGGGAACTATTACGGTAAAAGATAATGCAACGATCATCGGTACAGGTGCATGGCTTGAGGACGAACCTTATGGTGGCGGATCACAGGCTGAAGGATCAGCAATTTTGACATCAGCTCAAATGTATGGTGCAAATGCCGGCCAGTATATTACTAGTCCGGATCTTACGGTAAACATTACCGGTGGAACATTAACGGGAACATTAGGTAATGCCGTTACGGTTTACAATACAGAAAATACAGATGTTCAGAAAGTCAATGTTGCTGTAACTGGCGGAAGCTTAGAGGCAGCAGAAGAAAGAGCCGGTGTAAAGGTAATCATGGCAAGTGGAGAAAATCAGCATGAATTGACACAGGATGCTGACGTGAACAGCTTTGTCACTTCTCAATCTAACACGACCGTAACAGTATCTGAAAATGCAGCCTTGGCAGTGGTTAATCAGGGTGGCAATGCTTCTTATTATCGAAATATCAATGACGCATTAAAAGCTAATACGGGTGACGTTGAGAGCATCGTTAATATTTATGTGCTGGGTAACAGTGAAGTAGACAGTGAAGCATTGGAGAATGAAAATGTTGTTTTAACAACTGCTAAGGGAGTTGAACTGCATATCACTTCGAATGTAGAAGGCAAGATCGTTCAAGAAACAACAAATGACGATGGAAGTAAAACTTATGTGCTTGTGGATGCTTCAACATTTGCAGCTCCGCAAGTAACGCTTAAAGCAGATGCTACGACAGTACATGTTGGAGAAGAAATAACTTTAACTGCAACAGCAACTCATGAAGAAAAAGATGTTACTTATACTTATGCTTGGTATAAGGATGGTAATCTGATAGCAGGTGAAGAGAAGGATACACTTAAGGTAACTGAAAGCGGTGTTTATACTGTAAAGGTAGTAGCCCATAAAGCTGATGGCAATGTTGTCTTAAATTCAGAAGAGATTGAAAGTAAAGGTGTAAGCTGTACAATCGAACCTCATAAATACGAAGGTAACTGGAAATATGATGAAACAAATCATTGGCAGGAATGCAAGTGTGGTGAAAAAGGAAACGTTGCTGCTCATACATATGAATGGGTCGTTGATAAAGAAGCTACTGAAACAGAAGCAGGTTTGAAACATGAAGAATGTACGATTTGCGGTCATGCGAAAGCAGCAGTAGAAATTCCGGCTACCGGTACAACAAATAAACCAGCTGATGAAAAACCAAGCGTAGATACAGAAACACCAAATACGAGTGATAACAGCAATATCATCCTTTGGATTTCTCTTATGCTTGTGGCTGGCGGTGCATTGGCATTGGCGTTTGTTTATCGTTCAAAGAAAAGATACAGTAAATAAAGACTGTCATCATTATTGAAAAAGTTTTGGATATATGATGTTAAAAAGACCATTCTCTTGATGAGATGGTCTTTTCTTGTGCGGTAAAGTAAAAAGATGTTATAATGAATCATATTTGAAGGCGAGGTGGTCACTATGCTTAAATATGTAGAAAATCAGACCGGGGAAGTTGTTTTTTTATAATCGTTTCAATTCCTCGGTGTCCGTTTAAAACGATGCGATAGGAGGAAAAATGGAATTGATTTTAGTAAAGGATTTTACGGATCCACTTTTTTGTGATGCTTTTATGCAATATTTTAAAGAACTTGAAATTCATGTAGATGACTGGAATACGTTATTTGCACAGATGAATGATGACGGTGATAATATTGCCTATGTCTTAAAGAAAGAAGATAAGATAATTGGTTTTATTCAATTTAAGGAGGAAATGTTATCAAACTGGTTTTTTAAAGAAAAGGTTGGTTTTGTTCGTGAATTTTGGGTGCGTGATGATAAACGGCATCAAGGGTATGGAAGTGCTTTGCTGGAAGCTTGTGAGCAGTATCTGAAAAAACAAAAGACTCACCGAGTATTGCTGACAAGTGATCCGGATGCTCAGAGATTTTATCTGCATCATGGGTATCATAAAAGAGAGGATATCCATGCATTGAATGAGCTTCCGGTATATGTGAAAGAAATATGAAGGAGTTATGATGGAAATTATTCAAGGGACAGATGAATACAAGGGGAAAGAAATTGTATTTCATTATACAAGTGAATATTATTATGAAGCCTATGTCGATGATTTCAGTGTACGCTTTGTACGTAAACCTTTTGGACATGAGGTTCATAAAGAATTTAAAAGTACCTTGCTTGAGGATTGGTTGGAAAATCCAGAGCTTTATATGATCAAAGAAGCTGATGAGCTGGTTGGTTTTATCGAAATCAGCCTGGAAAGCTGGAATCATCGTTTGCGTATTTCTAATATTTGGGTAAGTGATTCAAAGCGGCATCAGGGTATTGGCTCAAAGCTTATGAATAAGGGAATAGAAAGAGCCGGTGAGCTTGGTGTACGGGCCATTGTTTTAGAAACACAAAGCTGTAATGATAAAGCCATTTCTTTTTATAAGAAACATGGATTTACATTGATTGGATTTGATCTGATCAGTTATTCAAATGAAGACATAGAGAAAAAAGAAGTGCGTATTGAAATGGGAAAGATACTCAAATAATAAAAGATTGATTTGTGATTATTTGAATAAAATAGATAGAGTCATTCAGAATAAAAAAGCGGTTTACAAATGTACCGCTTTTTCTATATATTCGCTATTTCTTTTTTGTTGCTATATGTTTGTAATGCCAAATCATTCCACAGATAATAAGAATCAAACCAAATGCATATCCTTCACTTTTTTCTGTAGAAAAACCAAGATATAACATGGCAATACCTAATATATAACAAAGTATGATCACTCCCATAAATAAACCTTCTTTCTATTACAGATAAAGAGTAAATATTTTTTCTAAGTCTTCAAAACTGCTTGCATTTAATATTTTGGCATAGACCTCATCATCCGATAATATCTCTGTAAGAGAGTTGAATAATTCGCTAAAATTTCTTCTTTCTGTCTTTTTAAGTGAAACGATAAATATTAAATTTACTTTATTTTCTCCCCAAATAACGGGTTTTGAGTTGATGGATAGAGAAATAAAGGAAGAAATATCATTGTTAGATAATGTATGTGCAATAGCAATATTATTATAAGAGCTAGGGGCAATTTTTTCATGACTATATATTTCTTCTTTAAAGGAATCATTAATGAGTCCTTTAGAATATAAATCATCACAAATCGTTTCAATTGCATCTTTCGATGTTTTAAATCCCCTATTAAAGTAACACAGATCTTTATCAATATAAGAAAGGAGCGTTTTAAATGAATTGTATTTCTTTTTTTGTTTTGTAAGTTACGTACCCTGTTTCTTATCTGATCAATGTTTTGTTCTCTTAAAAATGCATCGACATAAATAATTGGAACATTTGGAGAATAATCAATCGGAATGGTAGAAATAATTGCTTCAAATTGATGATTTTTCAATTTGTCGATATCTGATACCATAGTTTCTATATATATAAAATCACCTAACATATCATCTATCTTTTTATATAGATTGTGTCTTATGACATAATAGTCTGGAGCAACAATGGCACAGATAATCTTGTTTTGCTGAACTGTTTTCTCCTCTAAAATAACCCCTACATGTAAAGTAATATAAGCAATTTCATCTTCAGACAGAGAATACCTTGTTTCCTGCTGGATGATATAAGCAATATGTACGGCAATCACATAGAGAAAAGGGTATTTATTCTTGATATCATTAAATTGCTCATTTCGTAATGTAAGATGTTTTTCAGCACGAATCAGGACATTTTTCAAATGTAAGGCAAAACGTATTTTGAAATGAGTGTTGTTTAAGTCAATTGAATAGAGATCAAAAACACTTGTGATAATTTTGTTCACTAATGAGCTAATTTCTATATCTACAACTTTTTCTAAACTATCGTATATTTCTTCTTTTTTTGAAACAATGCGTGTAGACATTAATAAAGAAGCATCTATAATATCCTGACCACTAAAATGAGCACCTTCATAATGAAGACTTAATTGTTGAATAATTTCAGTAACAACTTTAGCAATATTTGGATCTGCAAAGGCACTTAAATCCAATGAATCGATATTTACATCACTTTCATCTATAGGATTGTCATAGCTTAATTCAATACAGACGGCTAAATGAATAGTATAGGTTAGCAAAGAATAGTGATCTACATAATACTGATATTTGTTGAAGACATCAATCACGATTTGACGAATATCCGATAAGTTTACACGTTTAAAAAATTGTTTTACATTAGCTGTTGAAAAAGAAGTGCGATTTAATTCATCTCGAATTACATTAATAGCAAAATCACGACGATCTGTTTCTTTGGCAACAGAAAAGAGTTTTCCATGTTTTGTCTTCAAATGAATTTGATAGGTCTTTAGCTCTTTTTTCCATTTTTCCATCTCATTTCTTAAAGTAATAACTGTAATGCCAAAATAATCAGCTAATTTTTCAATATCGATTATTTCGTTTTTTATGACAATATTTTGATAAATATATTTTTTTCTTTCATTGAAATTAGCAGGTAAAGAATCATGATCAAGATGATCAATTTGGATATTTTGGACATTATTTAAGCGATATCCTTTATTAGAGGATATTATAATTGGTTCAGATTCATTGATTTTGGAAATTAAGTAGCGAACCTGACGGGCGGATATTTTAAGTTTTGATGCCAAAAATGAACAAGTGAGCCACTTGTCAGTTGATTGTAAGAGCTGAATCAATTCATGAGTTTTATCGTTACACATATAATTCTGAGTTCCTTCCAGTGTTAATTATAGTATATGCAATTTTTAAAAAAACATTTGAAATTGTTAGACCTATGACTAAAACAGATGTTTTTTTTTTATAAAAATTATGAATACAATCAAATCAGAAAGTAACCATTTATCTTGGTTCATAGATGAAAGGAGGTATTTATTTGGACGAGAAATTGGTCGAAAAAACTGTTTACATTATTGCCAATGCAGGAGATAGCAGGAGCAGTTCAATGGCGGCTATGGAATATGCCAAAAAAGGAGATTTTGAGGAAGCAAAAAACTTGCTCAAAGAATCTAGTGAGGCTTTTCAAAGAGCACATGTTGAACATACCCGATTGTTAACAGAGGATGCCAAAGGAGAAAACATTGAAGTAACTTTACTTCTAGTACATGCTTCCAATCATCTTTCTGTGGCAGAAGTCACACTTGATTTTGTTAGGGAAATTATTGAGCTTTACGAAAGGAGGTAGTTTTATGCTTAACATTGTCTTATTGTGTCAGTATGGTGCCAGTACTGGATTAGTTGCCGAGAAAATTTCTGAAGCTGCAAAAAAGCGTGGTATTGAGGCAACAGTAAATGCCTATTCGGTATCTGAAGCAGGAAAAGTGATACCAACAGCGGATATTGTATTATTGGGGCCACAAGTACGTTTTCATCAAAAAAATTTAGAAAAAGCTTATGGTGAATATGGGGTTCCAATAACTGCTATGCAAGCTACTGATTATGGCCGTATGAATGGGGAAGGTATTTTAGATACTGTTCTAACAGTTTTAGATAAAAGTAAGGGGGCTTTATAATGACAGAAACTAAAACAAATTATATTGATAAAATAGCGGATATATTAACTCCTATTGCCGCAAAGTTGCAAGAAATGCATTTAATTTCATCTTTGGCTGAAACAATGCAAGCGGTACTGCCAGTTACTATTATTGGTTCTTTTGCCTGCTTAGTAGCTTTTTTGGATATTGGTGGTTATCAAGCTTTTTTAGCTGAAAATCCTGCAATTTTAACAGTTGCCATGAATATCCAATCATTAACATTAAGTATTTTTGGTTTCTATGTTTTACTATTACTTCCATATCTATATGCTCAGAAATTAGGAATGAAACAATCAGTTGCAATGATTCCTATGACTGTTGCTGCTTACTTATTGATCACTCCACATGAAGCATATACCAACATTCCTGCTGAATGGCTAGGTCATAAGGGATTAGTTTCTGTAATATTACTTTCATTCTTAGTTGTACGTGTTACAAAATTCCTATTGGATAAGAGGATTTGTTTAAGAATGCCGGCAGGTGTTCCAAAGTTTGTTGAAGATGGATTTGCAATTTTAGTACCGGCTGCCATTGTTTGGGTACTATGTGCCATTCTTCAATATGTATTTGCATCTACAGAATTTGTCACCATTCATAGTGTTATTTATTCAATCTTACAACAGCCATTCCAAACAATAGGATTGTCGTTATTAGGCCAAACAATTACTGAAACTGCAGCTACATTATGTATGTTCTTAGGCTTACACGCTAATACAGTTATAGGTGTTGTTGAACCATTGCGTTATGCTGCTGCAGCCGAAAACTTAGCAGCTTGGGAAGCAGGATTAGAATTGCCAAATATCATATGTTATGGATTTACAAATCTTTCACTTATTGGTGCAGGAGGAAGCTGTTTATCAGCAACATTGGCTTTTCTCATCTTTTCTAAATCTAAACGATATCAAAGCATTTCAAGAGTAGCCGTTGTTCCTGGTATTTTTGGAGTAGGAGAACCTATTCTGTTTGGTTTACCAATTATGTTAAATCCAACAGCCTTTATTCCATTTATAGGTATTGTTATATTTAATCAGATTTATGCTTATACCGTAATTGCCATTGGATTAGTTGGAAAGTTTACAGGTGTTACAATTCCTTGGACAGTACCGCCATTCTTAAATATGATTCTATCAAGTTCAACTCCAGTACAAGCCTGTATTGCATTAGCGGTTGAATTAGTCATTAATTTAGCTATTTGGTATCCGTTTGTTAAGATTATGGATCGAGAGGCACTTGCTGAAGAGGCGGCAGCCATTGAGACAGCTACAAACTAGCTAATTAAAAAATACAAGCCGGCATGAATTTGTCGGCTTGCTGATTAAAGAAGAGGAGGTTTTTATGTATACACATCCTAAATATCCAAAATTATTTTCGCCTTTGAAAATTAATCAGCTTGTTCTAAAAAATAGAATCTTTTATGCTCCTGTGGAATATTACCATGATCGTGCTTTAGCTGGAGCGGCCGTTATGATGCGTGGAACAAGTGGTACCTTGCAAGATCCTAAATGCCGTATCAAACCAGGAAAATGGTTATTTTCACCGAGTGAAATGCCACGCGTAAAACAAGAATTATCGATGATAAAAAGAGCTGGTTCATATGCTTCATTGGAAGTGATGCATGCAGGAATTTGTGCTTATGCTGATGAAGGCGGCTATGTTATAGGTCCAAGTGATGGTATTAATTTAAAAGGAGTTCCTATTAAAGGAATGACAAGAGAGATGATGGATGATATGATCCATGATTTCGCAAATACTTGTTTGATTGCAAAACAAATTGGATATGACATGGTGATGATTCATTTTGCACATGGCTGGATTGCTTCACAATTTTTTTCCACAAGATTTAATCAACGAAAAGATGAATTTGGAGGATCTTATGAGAATCGAGTTCGTTTCCCTAAAATGATCTTACGTGAAGTACGTAGGGTTTTAGGAAAAAATTATCCTATTGATATGAGAATTAGTGCTTATGAAGCTTTTGATGGCTGTATGCCAAAGGAAGAAGTCATACGCTTTATTAAAGAGGTTGCTGAAGAAGGACTTATCGATATGGTGAATGTTTCATATGGGGGAGAATTATCCTATGAGTCTGATGATAATATTGCTTATCCTAGTCCTTTTGAACCAGATATGTGTTATGCAGATTATGCAGATGATATAAAGAAAGCTGTAAAGATTCCGGTAGCTGTTGTTGGAAAGATTATGACTCCTGAACAAGCAGAGTTGATCTTAGAAAATAATAAAGCAGATATCGTTGTTATTGGGCGTTCCTCAATCGCTGATCCTTATTGGGCAAAAAAAGCTTTGGAATGTCGCAGTGAAGATATTGTTCCTTGTATATCCTGTGGTAAATGCTTTGATAAACGATGTTCTGTAAATCTTCGTGGATATATGGAACATTTGATCCCTCTTCATCTGGAAAAAGCAAAAGAAAAGAAAAAAGTCGTTGTTGTGGGAGGGGGACCTGCTGGCATGAAGGCAGCCTTAACAGCATCTGAAAAAGGATATGAAGTTGTTTTATACGAAGCAAGTGATCAATTAGGAGGTTTATTAAAAACAACGGACTTTGATGAAAATAAACGTGAATTAAAACGTTATAAGGATTATTTAATTCGACAGCTAAAGAAATCGAAGGTGTTTATTCATTATAATGTGAAAGCAACAAAAAAGATGATTGAACAAGAAAATCCAGACCAGTTGATTTTAGCGATGGGTTCATCTCCTATAATACCTAAAATAAAAGGAGTAGAAAATGCTATCCAATGTGTTGATGCACATTATCATATGGATCAAATTGGAAAGAAAGTCGTTATGATTGGTGGTGGATTAGTGGGCAGCGAATTTGCCATTACATTAGCTTTTAGAGGTCATCATGTGACTCTTATTGAAAAGACAAGTGTTTATGGAGGACAGAATGATGGAACAACATTTAAACCTTATGACATAATCAAACATCATCCAAATATCCAAGTATATACTCTTTCAAATTGTACCTCTATTGGCAAAGATTATGTTGAGTTTGAAGATCAATATCATCAGCTTCACAAAATCGCCTCTGATACCACGATTTTATCTGTCGGTTTTAGAAGCAATAATTCTAATCTTGATGAATTCTTTGGGATAACACCCAATACAGTTATAATAGGGGATTTAAGGCGCCCTGCAAATATAAGAGAATGTGAAGAAGAAGCCTATTTTGCAGTAGCAGAAATCTAAAGAAAATGAATTTCATCCATTTAAAATGTGCTTCATAGGAAAACACCCATTTGTGTCATTAACTTTAAAAATCGTTATAAAAAAGAAAGGAATCAACGATTATGAAATATGGAACAGAGAAATATTATTGGGATATATTGACAAAAGAGGATATGCTCATACGACCACCTCGTTTTGACAATGACGAGGATTTACATCCCGAAAGATGTATCGTAAGTTGTCTTGGCACTTGGTTTGATCAAAAAGATAAAGCACCTATCTCCTTTTTTCGTTTAATGAATTTGGATAGTTCTCGCTGGGCAGGAATGGTAAGAGCAGGTGATGGCCCATTGACTCGTCCTACACCTGTCCATGTTGATGATCTGGCTCAAAAAGGAGCTAAAATGATTCCTTATCAAAAACTTCAAAGTAATCCTGATGTTTGGGGTTGGGGAGTAGAAGATCCTTTTGTGGAAGTCAGATACTATGAAGATGGAACGATCACTTGGAAAGAGGGAAAAAAGGGCTGTATTTTAGATGTAAAATTAGAACCATTCCCATATACCTTCTTTATTCATAGATGTGAGCAATTTCCAGTAAGTACCTTTTATACCAATGGTTGTTATCTAAAAGGTACTTATGAAGGAAAACCAATTGAAGGTATAGGCTTCCATGACGGACAATTTGTGCCAACACAAAATACAGATAAAGAAACTGCATGGCAAAAAACAACCGATTATCTTACAGCGAATTGTGTCGGTATTCGTGAAGATGGCAGAAAAGAAGTATGTTTCTTTAATGGACAAGCTGATCATTTGGTAGGCGGATATTGGTTGCAAGGTGAAGAACCAATTGTGGATGGTGATGTACAAATTATAGGTGATTGGGTTCATTTACCTTATACAAATGATGGCACTTGTTTAATGCCTAAGTTTGATATTAAAATCGGCTCTAAAACGATTCACTTTGATGGTAAATGGGGAATCAAAGGCTGGGGTAAAGAAGATTGTGTAGATCACGCTGAAAAAGGATTACCTTCATTTGGTGATCGTCATGGCGAATCTCAATGTATCGGTACATTCTATGAAGGACAGACTCCATATAAACATCGCGTTTGGCAAACTTTTATTGAAAATATGGAGGCCTTTGATTATAAGTTAAAAGCTAGAGGGCATCATGTGATTGACTAGGAAATATAATAAAAAAATAAGGAGGAAATGTATGATTCGAGTTTCAGGACCTAAAATTCAAGATATAGTTAAACTTGTTGATGGAAAAGAGATCAATGGCATTGTATATACGTATACAGGTAAAACTGTCGGTATACAGGCGTTATTTAATACTAATGCGGATGATGAAGAATTTGCGAAGGATAATTTAAAAAAATACTTAAAGCAAAATATGAGTTATTTAAGAATTTATGTAGAAGCGATTTAAGGAGTTTATCGTATGAAATATCCCTATTTATTTTCACCTTTACGCATAGGAAACATCATGTTGAAAAATCGTATTATTGCCGCTCCTATGGGTGTACCTAAAGCGACCGTTATTTCTTCTACGGATTATGGAGGACTTAGCATATTCGATAAATCAAAAGGCGGGGCAGCCGTTATTACAATTGCTGAAGATTATATTGCAAAGCTTGCTCATGAAAAAGATCCTTTTTCTAAATATTCAAGAGATGTTGGCAGAGAGTTAATTTCTGTATCTCGGCAATCAGGTGGACTGTCAATGATTGAAATACCGTTTATGGGCCGTAAACGAGCAGATGGAACGATACAAGGTCCAAGTAATGGCTCTCATTTTACAGGTGGTATCATGAAGGAAATGACAAAAGAGGAGATGGAAACCGTAAAAAATAGAATTGCTTTGGAAGCAAAGCAGGCAAAAGATTTTGGCTTTGATATGATCATGCTACATTTTGGTCATGATAGTTTATGTTCTGTTTTTATGTCACCTGTATGGAATCAAAGAAAGGATGAGTATGGAGGTTCTTTAGAAAACCGTATGCGTTATCCTAAAGAAGTTTTAAAAGCAGTTCGTGAAGCTATTGGCAAAGATTTTCCTGTTTTAATGCGAGTATCACGTAGTTTAAAGGTTCCCGAAACTTTTTCAGAAGATGATATGCTTGCTTTTATAAAAGAAGTGGAACCTTTTATTGATATTGTGAATGTCTCATGTGGCATGGATTGTTATGGTGGAACGATTGATAAATATATTGCAAATACGTATTCTCATTCCACCATATTTTTACCTCATATGTATAATTTAGCGTTTTCAAAACGTGTCAAAGATGAAGCCAATGTTTTAGTTTGCACAGTAGGTGGTGTATCTGATCCCAAACAGGCCGATAAAGCCATTCAGGAAGGGAAAACAGATTTGGTCATGATTGGACGGCAATTAGTAGCCGATCCTTATTGGCCTAAAAAAGCACAAAATGATTTAGATGATGAAATCGTACCTTGTATAAGATGCTTAAACTGTTATCACATCTCTACCGAACATGCCAATACCCAATGTTCAGTCAATCCTCGTTTTAGAAGAGAAAATCGTGTTCCTTTAAAATTAGAAAAAACTGAAAATCCAAAACATATCGTCATTATTGGTGGTGGGCCAGCAGGAATGAAGGCTGCTCTTACTTCTTATCAGAAAGGACATAGAGTGACCCTTATTGAAAAAGAATCCCAATTGGGTGGCAATTTAAAATATGCTGATTATGGTGATTTCAAAGAAGATCTAAGAAAATATCGTGATTATTTAATAAGAGAAATTAAAAAATCAGATATTGATATCCAACTCAATACTGAAGCAACTCATGAAATGATCAAAAATCTTCATCCCGATGGCTTGATTATTGCGGTCGGTTCTACGGCTCAAATACCCCCTATCAAAGGAGTCGAACATGCGATACAGGCCTTAGATATCTATCCTAAAATAGAGGATATCCATGGAAAGATCGTTGTGATTGGCGGGGGAGCTATTGGAAGTGAATTAGCCTTTGAATTAAGTGAAAGAAAGAATGATGTATCAATTATTGAGATACAAGATGCTTTAGCTAAAAAGTCAAATTGGCTTTATCGTCATGGCTTGTATAATGCCATAAAAGATGCGGGTAATAAATTACATATCTACTTAGAAACAAGGGTTAAGGAAATAAAAAACAATGGTGTATGGATTCAAGATAAAGAAGGTTTAGAATCTTTTATAGAAGCTGATTTTATTATTATGGCAGTAGGAATGAAAGAGCGAAAAGAATTAGCCTTTTCCTTTTATGGAATTACACCGGAAACAGCGATGGTTGGTGACTGTTTTAGAGTTGCCCAAGTTTTAGAAGCGACAAATGATGCTTATTTTATAGCGACAAATATGTAAGATAATACCTATTTTGTTAATATCATTCATAGGGAGAGGTGAAAAGATGAAATTTAAAGATAATTTTTTATGGGGAGGTGCTGTTGCAGCTAACCAATGTGAAGGCGCTTATAATGTTGGTGGTAAAGGATTAAGTACAGTTGATTGTATGACAGGTGGAAGCTTAAATAAGAAAAGAGTTTATACAGATGGTGTAATCGAAGGGGAATATTATCCAAATCATCATGGAGTAGATTTTTATCATCGTTATAAAGAGGATATTGCCTTATTTGCTCAAATGGGTCTTAAATGTTTTAGAACAAGTATTGCGTGGACACGAATCTTTCCACAAGGTGATGAAGAAACACCGAATGAAGAAGGTCTTCGATTCTATGATGATGTATTTGATGAATGCTTAAAATATGGAATTGAACCAGTGGTGACATTATCTCATTATGAAACTCCTTATGGATTAGTAAAAAAATATGGCTCATGGCGTAATAGGAAAATGATTGATTTATTTGAAAAATTTGCTGTTACAGCATTTGAACGTTATAAAGATAAGGTAAAATATTGGATAACGTTTAATGAAATTAATTCTGTATTAATTTTTCCACAAGTTCCTACGGGAATCAGATTAACAGATAAAGATAATAAAGATGAAGTATGTTATCAGGCCGCTCATTATCAGATGGTCGCAAGTGCGAAAGCTGTTATTGCAGGACATAAAGTGAATCCTGAGTTTAAAATAGGAATGATGATGATTTATCCAGTGACTTATGCACTTACTTGTAAACCAGAAGATCAAATAGCGGTGATGGAAGCCATGGACAAACAATATCTATTTTCAGATGTTCAGGTGAGAGGATTTTATTCCAATAAGATGAAAAACTTCTTTCAACGAGATCATTTGAATCTTGATATTACTCGTGAAGATGAAGAAATATTAAAACAAGGTAAGGTTGATTATATTGGCTTTAGTTATTATGACAGTCATACTATTAGTGCAACAGAAAAAAATAATGGCAGTGGTAATTTCTTTGGTGGCCAAAATCCATATCTTAAAGAAACGGAATGGGGATGGACCATTGATCCGATTGGTTTGAGAATTGCTTTAAATCAATTGTATGATCGTTATCAAGTACCTTTATTCATTGTTGAAAATGGGTTAGGTGCTGTTGATAAGGTTGATCGTGATGGTAAAATATATGATTATTATCGTATAGATTATTTAAAACAACATATTGAACAAATGAAACTTGCAGTTAATATAGATGGAGTTGACTTAATGGGATATACACCTTGGAGCTGTATTGATTTAGTTTCGATGAGTACAGGAGAAATAAAGAAACGATATGGATTTATTTATGTTGATTGTGATGTGAATGGAAATGGCTCTTTAAATAGAGTTTGTAAAGAATCATTTTATTGGTATAAAAATGTTATTGCTACAAATGGTGAACTTTTAGATTTTGATGATTATAAAAAGAAGGAGAGATGAATCATGTTAAAGACTATTTATCAATTTATTAGTAATATAGAAACTATTCTTACAGGGAAAAGAGCTAAAGTCGTATTTGATGATGAAAATACTTATATATTTGCTTTTCTTTCACAAAATGAAAAAGATAATATTTTAAACGATGAATCGAATGATACATATAAAGTGATTGAAAATTATCAACTGTTAAATATTGAGGATGGTTTGATGAATTTAGTATATATTTATGATGGTATGATGACAACGGGTATCATTGATTTACATCGACATTTCATTGAACTTACTTCTATGGTTGAAAATAGTCATGATGCATTTGATAAGAAAACCGGTAGTTTCCATATAATCAATGAGTCAAATCAACCAGATAACAATTTAGTTACAAATGAAGAAAAGGCTTTAGATTTTTGGAATCGTTTCTTTAATCTGCATGATGAAACAGCAATAGATGATTATTTATCAGAACCATATATCCAGCATAACCCTACTATTGCTGATGGTGTAGAGGCTTTCCGCAATGAATTTCATAAACGTTTTCAAACAGATATGAAAGAATGCAGTACAATCGTAAAGCGTGTTTCATCTAGGGATAATTTGGTGTTTATTCATAATATTCTAAAAAGATCACCATCTGTAAAAGGACATGCAGCAGTAGATATATTTAGATTTGAAAATGGAAAGATTGTTGAACATTGGGATGTCATTCAAACCATGCCTGATACTTCTAAAAATGATCATCCTATGTTTTAAATATCACATAAAATCGAATGAAAGGATCAGGTATGAAAGTCAAAGGTAAATTATCAACAATTGCACTTGTTATTTTTAGTATTTGGGTACCACTTGTAGGCATATTATTATGGTATAGATGTAAAAAGAGTGGTGACATAAAGAGTTCTCAATTATTTGCTATCTGTGCTGTAATTGGATTTATTCTTAATTTAGTACCAAGGCTGTTATTTACTTAGAGTAAAGGAGGATTTATGGCAGATTTTTATTTTGATAAAAAAACATTAAATGACTATACAGAAAAACCAGAACGTTTCAATAATAAAAAAGATGGTTATGCAAAAGTATATTGTGTTGAGAGTATCGCTACTTTATATCCGCAAGGAATGGATTCAGCACCAATTTCTTTTTTTAGACATATGAATGTTGATAAGGTACGTTTTGCGGGTATGGTTCAGACTGGAAATGGACCATTATCTGTGCAAAGGGAAGCTCATATTCATGATCTTGCAGGTCCATCCACCCCTATTCAACGATATCAGAAATTATCCGATTCACCACTCCTTTATGGATATAGTGCCGAGGAACCATTTTGTGAATACCGTTATTATGAAGATGGAAAGATTACATGGAAAGAAGGTAAAAATGGCTCTATCTTAGATGTAACATTAGAACCTTTCCCATTTGCTTTTTTCTTACATCGTTGTGAACAATTTCCCGTAAGTACTTTTTATACTCATCCACATGTAATCAGAGGTACTTATGAAGGAAAAGAGATTATTGGAATTGGAAATGATGATCGCCAATTTATACCTGATGTGAAAGTGGATGCTATTACACAAGAAAAAAATTATCAAAAAACAACCGATTATTTGACAGCCAATTGTGCAGGAGTAAGGGAAGATGGACGACGTGAAATTGCCTTTTTTAATGGAAATTATGGACATTTGGCGGGTGGATATTGGCTTGAAGGTGAAGAGCCTATTGTGGATGGAAATGTACAGATCATGGGTGATTGGGTACATCTTCCATATTGTGATGATGGTACCTGTGTTATGACCAGATTTGCTTTTAAAATTGGTCCTAAAGTGATTCACTTTGAAGGTAAATGGGGTTTAAAAGGATGGACAAGTACTCCTAATTTAGCCAAACATGGACAATCGCAGGTATTGGGAACCTTTTATGAAGGAGATCATCCTTATAAACATACAGTATGGCAGACCTTTGTGGAAAATATGGCGGCTTTTGATGAGAAGCTAAAACAAGTAGGATATAATGTCATTGACTAAAGAAGGGATCAATTATATGAAATATAATCATTTATTTTCACCTGTTAAAATAAATTCTTTAATATTGAAAAACAGGATTATTGCGGCCCCAATTAGTAATGAATATGAAAAAAAAGCTGCTGGTGGGGCTGCCTTAGTTGTATGTGGACATACCATTGTAGAACCGGGAAGAAGCAGTTTTGCCAGTGGAAATGAACAAAGTGCTTTTTTCAAGTATAAAGTGGAAAAAACACAGGAAAGAATACGTGTTTGTCATAAAAGTGGTGCTCGCGCTTCCATTGAAATCTTTCATGCAGGCTTGTATGCACGTGTAAATCCTGGAAATCATGTTTGGGGACCATGTGCATTTGTTAGAGATGATGGTGTAGAAGTAAGAGCATTGGATGATGAACAGATGAATATCATTGCTGATTTGTATGCAAAGGAATCTAAGGAAGCAAAGGATTTAGGCTTTGATGCTATTTTTCTTCATTTTGGACATGGTTGGCTTCCAGCACAATTTTTATCTCCATTATTTAATCATCGAGATGATGAATATGGTGGAACTATTGAAAACAGGGCAAAGTTTCCTCTGATGATTCTAAAAAGAATCAGAAAGGCAGTGGGACCTGATTATCCTATTGAAATGCGTATTTCAGGAGAAGAATGTGTTGAAGGATCTATTGAGTTTAAAGATACACTTGCCTTCATACTCATGGCGGAAGAATTTATTGATAGTGTGCAAATTTCTGCCGGTTTAGATATCAATTATGAAGGAAATACACGTTGTGCTTCAACCAATTTAGTAGAGCATATGCCGAATTTAAAATGGGCAAAGGAAGTAAAAAAACATGTGAAGAAAATTAATGTTTCCATGGTTGGGGGTATTATGAGTCCAGATGAAGCTGAAGAAGTACTATCCAAAGGATATGTTGATACGGTAGCTTTTGGAAGAAGTTTTAATGCTGATCCACATTGGCCAAATAAAGCAAGAGATGGAAAGGAAGATGAGATTCGTCCATGTTTACGTTGCAATCAATGTTATCACATTACCACAAATCGTAGAAATGTGGGATGTAGTGTAAATCCTCATTATCATAATGAAGATATTTTAAGTGATCAACTAGAGCCTGCCACGCCAAAAAAGGTAGTTATTATTGGAGCTGGTCCAGCAGGAATCATGTGTGCAGTTACGGCTTCAAAAAGAGGACATGATGTTCTACTTTTAGAAAAGAAAGATTATGTAGGTGGAACATTAAAATTAATTTCTAAAGAGCATTATAAGGTGGATGTAGGACGTTATTTAACATACTTAGAAAAGCAGCTAGAAAAATCGAATGTGGAAGTACGTTTAAACTGTGAGGCCACCAAAGAAATGGTAGAAAAACTAACCCCTGATGCCTTAGTGATTGCGATAGGTGGTCAGCCTGTTATTTTACCAATTAAAGGAGTGGAATTTTCCAATGTCATGACCTATGAAAAAGCGATCTCAAATGCAGAAAAAATAGGTAATCATCCTGTGATTATAGGTGGTGGAACAATAGGAATTGAATTGGCAATTGAATTATCTGAATTTCATCATAAGGATGTGACAATAATAGAACTCACAGATAAATTAGCTGCACAAGGAAATATGTTGTATCGTATTGCCTTACGACAAAAATATGAAAAACTCGAAAAACCTCTTCATATTTATTTACAAAGTCAAGTAAATGAAATTTTTGAAGACAAAGTTTTCGTACAGGTTCAGGATGGAAGTGTAAAAGAAATCAAATGTGATAGTGTAATTCTATGTACAGGAGTAAGATCAAAACGCAGTGTAGCGGAATCTTTTTATGGAATAACACCAGAAACTTATGAAATAGGTGATATCATTCGTCCAAGATTAATTCAGGAAGCAACCTTTGAAGGTTATGGAGTAGGTAATTCGATTTAACATTCTTTATACTTTAAAACAGCGAGATCTTGATTTCGTTGTTTTTTTATGAAAGAAATATTTTTGCTCTGATGAGGATGGATAAACTCCTGATATTTCGGGAGTTTTTTTGATGATTCTATGTTAAAGAATTTGCAAATGCCCTTGTGATAAAGTATAATAATAAAGCTATTGTGGAGGAAGAAATGAAAAAAATTGAAGTAAAAGATTGTACATTTTCATATGACGATACTGTTAATGCTGTAGATTCCATTTCTTTTTCTGTTGAAGAAGGAAGCTATACCACGATTATCGGTCATAACGGAAGCGGTAAGAGTACCATTGCCAAGCTTATGATCGGCTTATTAGAAATGAAAAGCGGTGAAATCAAGATTGACGGATTACTATTGAATGAAGAAAATCTCTATGATATCCGTGAAAAAATCGGCATTGTTTTTCAGAATCCTGATAATCAGTTTATTGGGGCAACTGTTGCCGATGATATTGCCTTTGGTCTGGAAAATCATCAGGTTGCCAGCGAAAAGATGGATGCGATCATTCAGGAATATGCGAAACGAGTCAACATGAGTAATTATTTGGATCGTGAGCCTGTGTCTTTAAGTGGGGGCCAGAAACAGCGTGTGGCCATTGCGGGTGTTTTGGCTATGAATCCGGAGATCATTATTTTTGATGAGGCGACCAGTATGCTTGACCCTAAAGGTAAAGCAGAGATCAATGCATTGATTCATGAATTAAATGAGAAAAGTCAAATGACGATTCTTTCGATTACCCATGATATTGAAGAAGTTGTGAAAAGTGATTATGTAATTGTTTTGGATAAGGGTAAGGTTGTGCTTGAAGGAAAGCCAAAAGATGTGTTGCTTCATGAGAAGGAACTGATTGATTTAAAGCTGGATATTCCTTTTTCATTGAAAGTTATCAATGAATTGAAAAAGCAGGGAATTGAACTAAAGAAGTCAATTACACTGGAAGGGCTGGTGGATGAGTTATGCCAATTGAGATAAGAAATCTTTCGCATGCTTATCATGCAGATACATCCTTGGCAAAAACTGCGATCCATGATATCAGCCTTCATATCGGAGATGGTGAGATGTGCGCCTTGATCGGTGAAACCGGGAGCGGTAAAAGTACGCTTGTTCAGCATTTAAATGCGTTGTTGCTGCCAAGTGAAGGAGAACTTGAGATCAATGGGAAGTGTATCTATGCTCATGTGAAAAATACAGGTTTGAAGGCGTTGCGTAAGGAAGTAGGTTTAGTGTTTCAGTTTCCGGAATATCAATTATTTGAGGAAACGATTTTAAAGGATATTGCTTTTGGACCTAAAAATTTCGGTGTAGAAGCAGAGGAAGCGGAAGCTATTGCCCGGGAAATGATTCAGATCGTAGGGCTTGATGAAAGTTATCTGGAGAAAAGTCCTTTTGAATGCTCCGGAGGCGAAAAAAGAAGAATTGCGATTGCCGGAATTCTTGCGATGAATCCCAATGTATTAGTGTTTGATGAACCGACTGCCGGACTTGATCCTAAGGGAGCCAAGGATATGATGGAACTTTTCCGTAAATTAAATAAGGAATATCATAAAACGGTCATTCTTGTTTCCCATGATATGGAACATGTGATGAATTATTGTGATCGTGTTCTGGTGATGAGCGATGGGCATATCATCAAAGATTGTCCGGTGAAGGAGTTTTTCAGAAGCAGTGATTTATTAAGGAAGCTGAATATCAATCCGCCGCAGATACTGCTTTTAAAGGATATGTGTGCTGAAAGAGGAATTCATATCCGTGAAGATGTCTTTACGATTGAAGAATGTGTGGCCGATATCGTGAAAGAGGTGAAGGATCATGAATAGCTTTACCTTAGGAAGATATATACCTCTTGATTCATTGATGCATCGCTTTGATCCTCGAGCAAAGATCGTTGCTATGTTTTTATTGATGATTGCGATTTTCATGCCAAGTGGTTTTATGGGATATATTGGTATCTTTTTGATTATTTGTATCGGCATTTATGCGTCTAAATTGAATTTAAGGTTTTTCTGGAATGCCATGAAGCCAATGTTTTTTATGCTTGCGGTACTGTTTGTCATTAATGTGTTTGTTGTAAAAAGTGGGGAACCGGTGATTACGATTTCCAATTTTACGATTTATTGGAATGCTTTATCACAGACAGGATATATTGCGGTCCGATTGGTCTTGATGATCGTGATAACGACCTTGCTGACAGCTACGACCAAGCCAACAGATCTGACGATCGCATTGGAGGATCTGATGAAGCCTTTGAAAAGGATTGGTTTTCCTGCGAATGAAATTGCGATGATTATTTCTATCGCTTTACGTTTCATTCCTACTTTGATTGAGGAAACACAGCGTATCATCAAGGCTCAGACTTCCCGTGGTGTTGATCTGCAGGAAGGGAAGCTGAAAGAAAAAGTGATGGCAATCTTGTCATTGATCGTACCTTTATTTGTGTCGAGCTATCAAAGAGCAGAAGAACTGGCAAATGCGATGGAAGCAAGAGGCTATGTTCCAAGCCGGCCACGTACCCGTTACCGTCAGCTGAAGATGGTAGGACGTGATTTTGTCATGCTTACGGTATGCATGCTTGTCTTGCTGTCAACGATAGGAATCATGATATGGTTATAAAATGTGTAGTCAGTTACGATGGAACAAATTATAAGGGCTGGCAGATCCAGCCGGGCTTAAAGACTGTTCAACAGGAGATTGAAAATGCTTTAGCGCTGATTCATGGTGGCGGACGTATTGAAATTGTTGCTTCGGGAAGAACGGATGCACAGGTGCATGCCTTAGGTCAGGTCTTTCATTTTGAAACGACGAAAACAATGGAAATGGATAAGTGGAAATATAAGTTGAACCGGCTTTTGCCAAAGGATATTCGCATACGTGGAGTATCTTTGGAAAAAGATGATTTCCATGCTCGTTTTTCTTGTGTGTCCAAGCGTTATGATTATTATATTTCTTTGGATGATGAGAATCCATTTGTGCGAAACTATATGTGTGTAGAGAAAAGACGACTGGATACAGAAGCGATGAAAAAAGCGGGCAGGGTATTTATTGGCACTCATGATTTTACCAGCTTTACTTCAAGTAAGATTCATGAAGAAAAAAGCCGTGTGCGAACGATCAGTGAATGCAGGGTAGATGTTTTTGATGACCATATTCGAATCGTATTCAGAGGAGATGGTTTTTTACGCTATCAGGTAAGGATGATGGCTCAAACAATGATCGAAGCAGGCTTGCATCATCTTGATGCCGATGATGTGAAAAGGATGCTGGAGGCCTGTGATAAGCATGCCTGTCGCTACAAAGCAGATGCCTGTGGCTTATATTTGGTGGAAGTAAATTATTAGGAGGTGTTGGAGTGAAGAATTTTCATACGCATACAAGTCGCTGTATGCATGCCAATGGTAAAGATGAAGAATATGTATTAGCGGCGATTGAGGCCGGTTATGAGGTGCTTGGATTTTCGGATCATACGCCATGGAAGTATGACAGTGATTTTGTAGCAAATATGCGAATGCCATTATCACAGTTTGATGATTATTATCAGAGCATTTCTTCTTTGAAAGAGAAATACAAGGATAAGATTGAAATAAAGATAGGGTTGGAATGTGAATATTATCCAAAATATATGGATTGGCTGAAATCGTTGGCGAAAGAATATAAATTGGATTATTTGATCTTTGGCAATCATTATTATGAAAGTGATGAATATCATATGTATAATGGGGCTTGTACGCGTGATGATAAGATGCTGGATAAATATGTTGAGAGCACGATGGAAGGGTTAGATACGGGTATCTATTGTTATTTAGCTCATCCTGATCTGTTTATGCGTGCACGTCATTGGGATGAGAAATGTGAAGAAGCCAGTCATCGTATCTGTGCATACTGTAAGGAGCATGATATGTTGATGGAATATAATTTGGCAGGACTCAGAAGCTCTATTTCAAGAGGTGTTATGGAATATCCTCATGACGAATTTTGGAAGATCGCTGCGCAATACGGAAATCGGGTTATCATTGGTGTTGATGCCCATTCTCCGAAGCATTTGAGAGATACAAGCTTATATGAATTATCTTACAATAAGCTAAAAGATTGGAAGATGGAAATCGTTGAAGACATCGATTTCTTACATTATGATTGATTTATCGCTTTTATAGGTTAAAAAGGTTAAAAATGTCAATTTGTGCTTGACATAGGGCTATTTTAAAGTAAAATATAAGAAGGCCACTTTTTGTTTTTTAGCCCCGGAAACTAAAAATCGAAAGGAAATTGAAATATGCGCCAAACTACATTTATTAAGCCTGCAGAAGTAAAGCGTCAATGGTATGTCGTTGACGGTGCAGGACAAACATTAGGTCGTCTGGCTACTCAGGTAGCAGCAGTGTTGCATGGTAAACACAAACCAACTTTCACTCCAAATGTTGACTGTGGTGATTATGTCATCGTAATCAATGCTGACAAGATCGTCATGACAGGTGACATGGAAGGAAAGAAATACTATAACCACTCACAGTATCGTGGAGGTTTACGTACTCGTACAGCTCGTACGATGAAGGAAAAATATACCGTTGAATGGGTAGAATTAGCTATTCAGGGTATGTTGCCGCACACTCGTTTAGGTGACCAGCAGAGAAGACACCTGTTCGTTTACACAGGTGCAGAACATCCACACGCTGCTCAGAAGCCAGTTGTGATGGAAATTAAAGGATAGGAGGAAGAGATATGGCTACTAAGAAAAATAACGTAACTTACATCGGTACAGGACGTCGTAAAACTTCTGTTGCTCGTGTCTACATGACTCCTGGCAAAGGTAATATCGTTGTAAACGGCAAAACATTGGAAGAATATTTACCTTTGGAAACTTTAAGAATGGTTGTTCGTTCACCGCTTGAATTGACTGAAACTTTAGGTCAGTTTGATGTGAAGATCAACGTGTATGGTGGAGGATATACTGGACAGGCTGGAGCTATGCGTCATGGTATCACTCGTGCTTTATTACAGGCAAGTGCTGATTACAGACCGGCATTAAAAGCTGCAGGATTCGTTACTCGTGATCCTCGTGCTAAAGAACGTAAGAAATACGGTCTGAAAGCAGCTCGTAGAGCACCACAGTTCTCAAAACGTTAATCGTTATATTGAGAAGATTAAAGAAGTATTTAGACATAGTGAGTGTTTGGATGCTTCTTTTTTTTGTTTTGTGATAACAGGAATAATATGGTTGTAAAAAACTGCTAAGTAATCAGATTTATCGAATTTGGGTAACTTTTAGCTTTGTATTGATGTGATATAGCATATTTTCATAATATGTAGCATGTATTGTAGACAAAGATAGTATTTTGACTATAAATAATTAAAAGGTGGAGATTATATGAATAACAGTACAGATAAACCAATTGATATGGAAGAACAAGATTTATTAGGAAGATTCATTTTCCAAAATAGCTTGGGAAGGCAATTTATGATTATAATGAAAAAAATAGAATAAAAAACGCACTTTTCTAAAAAAGTGGATTTAAATAAATGCGCGCATAATCTTATAAAGGGCATTATTTAAACTTGCGTATAATCTTAAATGGAGTTATAATATGCGTATAATCAGAAAGTAAATGTATATGAATATTGCGTATAATAGGAAAGGGTGACAATATGATATTAAAAAGGAAAGTATATGATAAATTATTGCAATGGAAAAATGAAAGCAATGGTGGGAAAGCCATTCTTATTGAAGGGGCACGCCGTGTAGGAAAAAGTACAATTGCTGAAGAATTTGCCAAAAACGAATATGAAAGCTATATATTGATCGACTTTGCAAAGAAAGATATTGAAGTTGAATCGTATTTTAATAAATATTTGAATGATTTAGATACTCTTTTTATGTTGCTTCAAGCTCATTTTGGGGTTCATCTTAAAAGACGAAAATCAGTTATTATCTTTGATGAAGTTCAAATGTTTCCTCAAGCAAGAGCTGCCATAAAATATTTAGTATTAGATGGTAGGTATGATTATATAGAAACAGGTTCTTTAATCTCAATTAAAGAAAATGTTAAAAACATTGTAATCCCTTCTGAAGAAAGACATCTTTCGATGTATCCTTTGGATTTTGAGGAATTTTGTTATGCATTAAATGAAGAAATAATAATTGCTTATATTAAAACTTGTTTTAGAGAAAGAAAGCCTCTGGAAGAATCATTGCACAAAAAAGCAATGTTACTATTTAAACAATATATGCTTGTTGGTGGTATGCCGATGCCGGTAATCAAATATATTGAAAATGATAAAAGTTTCTTTGAAGCAGATAAAGAAAAAAGAGATATTTTATCCCTTTATAGAGAAGATATCATGAAAATAAATGCTCGATATAGGAGTAAGGTGTTAGCCATTTTTGATCAAATTCCAGGACTTTTATCAAAACATGAAAAAAGAGTTGTTTTTAAGGAAATCAAGGAAGGTTCTCAAGCCGATCAATACGAAGAAACATTTTTCTGGTTAGCTGATTCAATGATTTCGAATGAGTGTTTTTTGTGTAATGATCCAAGTGTAGGTTTATCAATAAATGAAGATAGGACTTATGTTAAATGTTATTTAGGAGATACGGGTCTTTTAGTTAGTCACGCTTTTGACGAAAATGAGTTGCTTGAGGAAGAAGTTTACAAACAAATACTTTTAGATAAATTATCTTTAAATGAAGGAATGTTATATGAAAATGCAATAGCACAGATGCTTGTAGCGAATAAACATAAATTATATTTTTATACCCATTACAATACTGAAAAACATCGTAATGATATTGAAATAGATTTTCTTTTATCGAACAATAGTAAATTAAAGTATAAACTATATCCGATTGAGGTTAAATCAGGTAAGAAATATTCGACATCTTCTTTACTTAAATTTAAAGAAAAATATAAAAATCGAATTGGAGAATGTTATATTATTCATCCTAAGAATTTATCTATCAAGGACGACATAGTTTGTATTCCGCCTTATATGACCTTTATGTTATAGAAAAATAATAATTGTAACCATAATAGATATTGGTATCATGGCGGTTGATAGAATAAAAGTTGTATTGTGTTTATTTGTGTTGGACTAAGCAGTTAAGGAAATGCAACAGGTAAGAAACAAATATGCCATAAAACCTTTATTTCATAGGATTTCGAAGTTCTCAAAACGTTAGTAATAATTGTTATGAGAAGATTAGGGAAGTATTTAGACATAGTGAGTGTTTGGATACTTCTTTTTGTTAGACAATGAAGCATTAGTAAATGAAATTGCCAAACCAGAAGATATAGTAAAAGATCCTTATGTTTTTGAATTTCTTGGACTGCCGGAAAATAAACCAATGATGGAATCTGATTTGGAAGAAGCTCTTGTTAGACAAATTGAAAAGTTTCTTTTGAAACTTGGAAAAGGATTTATGTTTGTAGGAACTCAGCAAAGAGTAACATTCGGGAATACTCATTATTATGTTGATATGGTTTTATATAATAAGATCCTAAAATCTTATGTATTGATAGAATTAAAAACTATTAAATTGATGCCTGAAGCTGTTGGGCAACTTAATATGTATTTAAATTATTATGTGGCAGAAGTTAATGATGAAAATGATAATCCACCAATTGGATTGATTTTATGTATTGATAAAGGCAATGTTGATATGCAGTATGCATTAGGAGGTTTGAGTAATAATATTTTTGCTTCAAAATATGTAACATATATGCCTGATAAGAAACCTTTAAAAATCTTATTTTATCGTATTTTACAGTTACCAAAACGTAAATGTTGTCATGAGCAGATTAGATACTTCTTTTTGCTTTTATGAATAAGAGTATAATCTCTTAAAAAGTTATAATTATGAAAGTGAAATAGGAATATAGCTGTTGATTAAAAAGTTATTCTGAAATGATACCAAGAAGTATGAATGCTTCTTTTTTTTGTTTATTTTTCCAAATATAAGGAAAAAGATTATAGTTTTTATTTATTAGTAAAAAGACTAATAAAATATAAATATTAGTTATATAGCCTATAATTATTGAAAGTAAAATGGAATTATATAGCTGTTCTTAAAAATGTAAAGGGAATAGCTTTTTTTGACTAATTATATTTCTTTGCTACTTTATATGTGTAATAAATATCAATAGGCAGAGAAAGTATTAATATACTTATAGACCATAGATAGCACACAAAACCTTTTGTAAAGCAACATCCTACTATAATAAGTATTCCGTCAACGATGAATGAAATTCCACCAAATCGCTGACTTTTTCTCCATGTTATTTCATTTTTCATGCTCCATGTCGTTCTCAGACCAATCATTGAATTCATCTTCGCTTTAGGCATGATATTTCCAATAATCATAATGATCATACCCAATGATATAAAAATAAGCTGCATTGGATCAATAAATACAACAGTTAAGTTTTCCGCTTTGATAATATCTGTATAAAGAAAATAAAACGTCATGATATTAAATAATAATAGTAATAATATTCCTGTGGTGAAACCGATCTTTTGATTATTATTTCCATCTTTTTCTTGCTTAGCGGCATATTTTGTTATTATAAGTATGACAAGTCCGAAAATTATGGTAATTCCGGGGAAAATAAATACTTCATATTTGCTTCCCCATCTGTCAACTTCACCAGTAATTCCATAATGAGCAGGGATTTGATCCGGCAGGAATTGTAAAGATATTAAAACAGAAAGTAAAGGCAAAAACATTAAAAAGTAGAATAATCTTTT
The DNA here is from genome assembly GCF_055420025.1 of Traorella sp. mt218. NCBI lineage: Bacteria > Bacillati > Bacillota > Erysipelotrichia > Erysipelotrichales > Erysipelotrichaceae > Traorella > Traorella sp. mt218. The sequence goes on along the minus strand of NZ_JBVAYM010000003.1, from coordinate 59,330 downwards.
ATTTTTCATTTTGTTGTTCTCCTTTTAGGTTGCTTAACCATAGAATCGTTTCATCTAAGATTGAAAGATTAGGTTCGTAAAATATAAAATTTTTGTATTTTGTTTCATAGATTAAATCAGCTTTTTTTAATTTTGACAGATGATAAGAAAGAGCCTGAGGGGATATGTTCATTTCTTTAGCCAAATCTCCTGAATTTATTTTGCCTTGTTGTAATATCATTAGTATCCTCCTTCTATTATCATCAGCTAGTGCACGCAAAATTTCATTTATCCCAAGATATATCACCTCAATCTGTTTAAATATTTCTTTAAATAGATTATATGCTAAAATAATATAAAGTAAATACTATTTAAAAATAATTTTAAATAGAAGCTGTGTATATAAAATAGTTTGAATACCTTATATAAATAATTATATAGATGTCATAATAAGTAATAAAGGAAAAAATATCTATAATTTTCTTTTAAATGATTATACTCCTTGTGGATTTTTGAAAAATCAGTCACCGATACAGGGATCAAAAGAATATTTTACTAGAATGCTTCAAGAAATACCGCAAATGTTCAGAGATGTAAAATAAGCAGAATTATGTTTGTTTTAGCCATTTTCATTGCTTTTTTTCGCCCATTTTATGCAGATTTACTGCCAAATGGAGAACCTGCTTATATCTTTCTTTTATTTGGAGGTGGAATGGCATTAGGCTGTATGATGAATGAATCCACTAAGTATTCGGACCATTCCTGTTTCCTATGGATTGGATGGCGGCATTATGTTGAAAAAAGGATGGATCATGGTTCTTGTAAGAATTATCATTGGAATTGTTTATGTTGTTGTATGCATGCAGCTGTTTTTTGATTTTAGACGATTGACCTTTTAAAAAGAGTATTCATTTTTGTCGAAATATTCTATAATAATTATATGTAAGAGGAAGGATCATGAAAGAAAAATTCGATTTATTCTGCAAAGAAAATCCATGTGAATTTAGTGAAGAACAACTAAACAGATTAAAATATGAGCTGGAACATCCTCGACAGGGTTTCATCTGCGATGAAATGGTAGATTATATGCTATGGATGAAAGGTTTAAAATCAAGGCAAGAATATTTTGCTGATTATGTTGCCCGTATTTTTACACCGGATCGATATCCCCATCTTTTAGAAGTGGGGTGCGGTCCTAGTGCAAGACTCTCTTCTTTACTTGTTTCAAAAGGATATAGGATGAGTGCAATGGATCCAAAACTGGAACAATTCAAAGATCCTGTCGAAGGTCTCAAAGAAAGGTTTGATCATAATACGACTTCGATATTAAAATATGATGCGATCATTGCTCAGGAACCTTGTGATGCCACTGAACATATCATTCGTTTATGTGCAAAGGAAAAGAAAGATTTCATTATCAGCTTATGTGCATCCCCTCATCGATTTATTGATGGGAAAATGCCAGAGTCTGTTGATGAGTGGTATGATCATTTAAGAGCTATTGATCGTGACCATACGATTATCATTTATCCCGATATGGTACCAGGATATGATACACCGGTGATGATCGGGATGTTTTATAATAAAAGATAAAAATGATTCCAAAAGTTAACTTAGGAATCATTTTTATGTATTGTTAGTTATTTTTTTGAAATTCATTGAGGATGTCATCTAATCTTTCTAATAGATGAAGAATCGTGCCATCTTCAATAGAATGAGCCAAGAAACCATCATAAAATCTTTCTTTTCTTGTGATCATTGTCAGGATCGTTCGAATCTGATGGATGTTTAAATCTTCTAAATAGATATTCTTACAGTATTGATCATAGTTTTCCATGTAATTTAGGTCAGCCGGTAAGAGCTGTATATACTCGAAGGCTTCTTTTGGATAGATTGGATAAGAGCGTCCTCCTTTTTCATTTTTCGTCCAGGCAACTTTTTTATAATCAGCAAAGAAATTGATTGCTGCTTGCAACTGATCTTGATTGATTTGTTTGATGAGGTCTTCTTCTTTAAGATGTTGATTTAGGATGGTTTCACCTAACTGCAGCGTGTTGTCATCAGGAATCGCAAAGATGATGTTGATATCATAGCCGGGGTGTTCATTGATAAAATCACTGCAAGCCTGTATAGCGGTTTCCCATGCTTCTTTTTTCGGATATCCATAGATACCTGATGAGATCAAAGGAAAGCCGATCGAATGACAAGCCCGTTCTGTCGCAAGCTTTAAAGCGTTTTGGTAACAACGATAAAGTAATTCGGGCTCATGATGTTGACCATCTATCCAGATGGGGCCTACGGCATGAATGATATAATTTGTATTAAGCTGGAAGGCAGGGGTAACAACAGCATTACCGGTTTCACAATAATTGATATTGCGACAGGCTGCTGTTAATTCCTTGTATCCGGCAGCTTTGAAAATAGCGCCGCATACGCCTCCGCCGGAATAAAGATGGTTGTTGGCGGCATTGACGATACAATCCGTTGTAACTTTTGTAATTCCTATATGTTGAATATGAATCGTGCTCATGTTTTCACCTCTTCTTTTATTTTAACACGCTTTTTGATCAAAGGTTTGTTTTTTATAAATTTCAATTCTTTTTCAGTATAATAATACTTAACAGAGGTGATGATATGAGGGTTTTGCTCGTGGAAGATGAAAGTCTCTGCATGTATACCATCCTTATCGGCAACCACACTCATCCCGGTATCCCCCGTAATTCTAATACTGTCATTGGCATATGAAGGATTAGAAGGATTACATGTTGTTATAAGTGGTGGTATTCGTTTAATTGCCGGTGATGATGGTATTAATGCGGCTGGTGGTAATGATGCGAGTGGTACTGATGGCGGACGTGATGGCGTGTTTGGTGATCATGGCGGCTTTGATTCTTCTTCTTCTGATGGTACGATCTTGATTTCAGGTGGTAACCTGTATATACATGCTTCAGGCGATGGTATTGATGCAAACGGTACACTTGAAATTAGCGGTGGTTATACGGTTGTCGTAGGTCCGACACAGGGAGATACCACAACGCTTGATTATGATGTCAGGGCAACGATCAGCGGCGGTATATTTATTGGTACAGGTGCTTCAGGGATGGCTCAAACCTTTAGTGATTCCACACAGGGCGTGATTGCTGTGAATGCCGGGCAACGCGCTGCGGGAACGCTGATTATCCTGACAGATCAAAAGGGCAATACGGTTATGAGCTATACTTCAGAATTAGATTTTAATGTAGTGATCCTCAGCAGTCCGGATATCATCAGCGGTGATACTTATACGATCATGATCGGTTCTGATTCAGGTGAATTTGAAGCATCATAAATTGATTTCAGCGGAATTTCCTTTTTTCTTCATCAAAATTTCATTTTCTGGCGTTAAATTAAAAGCATAGAAAGAAAGGATGATGATTATGTTCGATAAGGATCAGACAGAGATAAATGAAAATGAAAAAATAACAGAGGAAAAAGATATGAAGAAAGATAAAGCGAAAAGACGTTTTATCGCAATGGCGCTTTGTTTTTCACTAATTGGTGGAGTATGTGGTGCCGGAGTCATGAAACTGAGCGATGTGATCGGTAATGATGCATCAACGATCAATCTTGGAACACGTCCTTCTTCCATTATTAATGTCAATCATGTGAATACGGGAGAAGAATTGACAGCTGCCGAAATTTATGCGAAATATGTCAATTCAACGGTAGGTATTAAGACGGAATCAACAACGAATTATTTTGGTCATACAACGACATCAGCAACTGCCGGTTCCGGTTTTATTCTCACTTCGGATGGCTATATCGTTACGAATTATCACGTGATTCAAAATGCGCAGCGGATACAGGTGACTACTTATGATAACACATCATATGATGCGATCTTAGTGGGCTATGATGAGAACAATGATATTGCGGTATTGAAAATCGAGGCAGAAAATCTTACACCGGTCGTACTTGGTGATTCAGGCAATATGAATGTGGGCGATGATGTCGTTGCGATCGGTAATCCATTAGGTGAGCTGACCTTCTCTTTGACAGGAGGCAAGGTGAGTGCCTTAAATCGTGATATAACGACTTCAGAAGGGATTACGATGGAATTGATTCAGACAGATTGTGCGATCAACTCGGGTAATTCAGGTGGCGCTTTGTTCAATATGTATGGTGAGGTCATCGGTATTACCAATGCGAAATATTCATCTTCATCCAGTGGTACTTCAATTGATAATATCGGTTTTGCGATTCCGATCAGCAATGTCCTTGATATCATTGAAAGCATCATTGAAAAGGGCTATGTCAGTATGCCTTATATCGGTGTCACGGTTACCGATGCATCTGATCAATCTTCAATTGAAGGTGCTTTAGTGGCAGGTATTCAGAGCAATTCTCCGGCTGAACAAGCCAATCTGCAGGAGGGCGATATCATTACGTCAGTGAATGGTGAAACAATTAGCGGAAGCAGTGATTTAAAAGATAAGATTTCAGAAAGTAAGGTTGGTGATACCCTCTCACTTGAAGTATATCGGAATGGTAAAACCTTGACGATTGAGGTAACGGTCGGTGAACAGAATACGACGAATAATGGCGCAAATGTAGAAAAAAGTAATTTTTCAAGCTCAAATGATAGAAATTAATGAAAAGCATAGGTCAAAAGACTTATGCTTTTTTAAATCGTAATGGTTAAAATTTGATATAATAATAGAGTATTTATTCATGAAAGGAAATGTATATGAAAGATTATAAGATACTCGTCATTAATCCAGGTTCAACCTCTACCAAGCTCTCTTTATTTATCAATGATAAAAATATGTTTACCAGTGATGTTTTTCATGATTCTTCAATTTTAAAAAAATTTCCAACGATCAATGATCAATTGGATTATCGAATGAAGGTCGTAAGTGATTTTATAGAAAATAACCATCTTGATCTTTCAGACTTAGATGCGATTGCCTGCCGCGGCGGTGCAAGCTATTCGGTGGCCAGCGGTACTTATGAGGTAAGCGATCAGTTGATACAAGATACGAAAGAAGCAAAAGGCGGCTTATATCATTCCTCGATGTTAGGTGTACAGATGGGTAAAAAAGTACAGGAAAAATATGGTGGACGAATGTTCATGAGCGATCCGACCGTCGTTGATGAATATTGTGAATTGGCAAGAGTTACAGGTATTGACGGTATTTACCGTCGAGCAATCAGTCATGCCTTAAATTTAAAAGCGGCGGCCCGTAAGTATGCGACTTCAATTCATCGCAATTATGAGGACTTAAATCTTATCGTTGCGCATATTGATGGCGGCATTACGATTACGGCTCATGATCATGGCAAAATGATCGATGGCAATGATGGCGGTGGCGGAGAAGGACCTTTTACGCCTACGCGCATGGGTTCTATGGCCATAAGTGATGTCATCGCTTATTTATGGGATAAACCAAAGGAAGAAATGCGCAATCTATGTAGTGTCACAGGTGGCTTCTCCAATTATTTCGGTACTTCTGATTCAGATAAGATTCATCAGTTAGTAGAAAAAGGCGATAAAAAAGCAGTTCGTGTTTGGAATGCAATGATCTATCAGATCGCGAAATGTATTGGCGCCATGAGTGCGGTACTGGAAGGTCATGTTGATGGGATCGTGCTGACAGGTGGTTTGATGCGTTTTGAAGATATTAGGGAAGAAATTCAAAAGCGTTGCGGCTGGATTGCACCTATTGCGGTATATGCTGGAGAATATGAGCAGGAAGCACTGGCTTTCAATGCCTTGCAGGTGCTTAAGGGTGAAAAAGAGACCTTAGTTTATACAGGAAAACCTGTCTGGAATGGATTTGATGATGAAGAGAAAACCATGATCTGATCAATATTCGTCTATGAATTATGTTGATGGGTGTTGTAATAGTTGATATGAATATTAGAAAAATGGATGTAACTATTGACATTACAACACAGAAGTGTTATCTTTTAGATGTAATCAAAAAGATTACAACAGCCAGGGCATTTAAAATGAGATATTAGGAGGACAAAAAGATGACACAGATTGAAAAAGCATTAGAATTGATTCAGACATTTGCAAGTGGTGATACCGATAAGGCATATGAGCTGCTTGCAGAGGGATATATCCAGCATAATTTAGCTTATGGTACAGGACGTGATGCCTTTATAGGCAGCGTAAAATATTTAGCGGGTGCACCTGTTAAGACAACAGTAAAAAATATTCGTGCCTTTGAAGATCATGATAAGGTGTTCTTACATACCGTTTATAATTTTGCGGGTGCAGGTGAGCAGGTTGCTTTTGATATTTTCCGTTTTGATGAAAATGGTAAGATTATTGAACATTGGGATAATCTGGCAGCAAAGGCAGATGTAAATCCATCAGGTCATTCCCAGATTGACAATGTAGCTCCTGTTTTGGATTTAGATAAAACAGAAGCGAATCGTCAGTTAGTGAAGGATTTCTTATATGACGTGATGCAGGGAAACAATCCTCAGAAAACACCTGATTACTTTGATGGTGATACCTATATCCAGCATAACTCAGGTATTGCCGATGGCGTTTCCGGGTTAGGTGCGGCTTTAGAGGAAATGGCTAAGGCTAATATTGAGATGATTTATACGACCATTCATCAGGTGCTTGCCCAAGGCAATTATGTATTAGCTGTCAGTGAAGGAACTTTTGGTGGAAAGCCGACAAGCTATTATGATTTGTGGCGTGTAGAAAATGGCAAGATTGCTGAACACTGGGATGTGATGGAAACGATTGCCGATCGTTCTCAGTGGCAGAATGATAATGGAAAATTCTAAAAAAAAAGTCGGATCTTTATGGTCCGGCTTTTATCGATGATAATAATTTTTTAAAAATTCTTTTTTATATTCTTCAAAAGTACCATTGATGATGGCTTCACGTATTTCTTCGGTCAAACGAATGATAAAACGTAAATTATGCATGGAAGCAAGATTGTAATACTGATGCTTATCTTCCTGTTTTTCAGATTTCATCAAGGCTCTTAGCTGTGTTCGTGTCCATCCGGCTTTGCATGTCGGACAATCACAGTTGGCATCTAACAGCTCATGGATGCCATCAAATTTATGAAGGCTGATAGGACCATATTTTGTATAGATACGGCCATGACGGGCTTCTCTTGTCGGAGCTACACAGTCAAATGTATCGGCACCCATTTCTGAACCGATCAAAATATCATCCGGATGTGACAGACCTAAAAGATGACGAGGTTTATTTTCAGGTAATTCTTCACAGCACCAGCGAAGGATCTCACCCAAACTTTCTTTTAAGAAAGCACCTCCAAGTCCATATCCGTCAAAATCCATGCTGGCCAGCTTTTTGGCGGTAGAACGACGCAAATCTTCCCAGCGGCCACCTTGCAGTACACCGTAGAGTGATTGGCGATAACCAAGATCATCACGATGCTTGAGATGTTCGTCAAGACTGCGCTGTGCCCATCTTTCCGTACGTGCTAAAGCCTCTACGTTATAATCATAGCTGTCCGCCAATGAAGTCAATTCATCAAAGGCCATATGGATGTCTGCGCCAATACGGCATTGAATCTGCATCGATTCCTCCGGCCCGATAAAATCATCCTGATCTGTAAACGGATCATGAAAATATACCCCGTCTTCGCTTACATGTGCCAAACGATCTTTCGGATCGGTATTGATCACTTCCTGTTCACGCTTCATACTGACAACCTTGCCTAAACCGCTTCCTAAAGACATGACCTGGAAGCCACCGGAATCAGTCAATGTCGGTCCCTGCCATCCGGACCATTCTGCCAGTCCGCCATGCTCTGCAATTTCAGGAGATACATTACGCAAGTGATAGCCATTGCTTAACATGGCCTGTGCATGAATCGCATTCAAATCCTCACTGCTGACAAAGCGTACCTCACCTTTTGTGCCTACACACATAAAAGCAGGTGTATGAATATCGCCGTGAGGTGTATGAATGATACCGGCACGTCCTAATTTTCCATCTAATTTTTTTGTGATCTCAAAGCTGAACTGATTGTTGTTTTTATATTGTTTCATGTAATCTACCTCTTAACTTATTTGCAATGAACGCTTCTAATGGCGATAAGATGATCTCAAACCCCATACCGAGAAGATAGGCAAAAAGGGCCTGAGTCAAAAAGTCCATAAACGGAAGGACACCAATAAAAGCAATGGTTTCAAAAATTGCGGAATCAACCAAATGGGCAAAAGCAGATGATCCCAAAGCTCTGGCAATAAAGCTTCTTGAAAAAATATTTGGACTATTTTTTAAACGTATGAAAAGATGATTATTAAAAAGATTGGAACAGATATAAGCCATCAGCGAAGCCACGATGATTCGTGGTGTAAAGCCCAATACATCCGCATAGGCTTCCTGCATCTTCCATTCCTTATAAGCAGGTAAAGCAATTACGGCATAAAATACGATCATTGCGATGATATTCACCAAAAAACCTGCCCAAATGATATCCTTTGCTGTTTTCTTACCATAAAATTCAACGATCAGATCACCAAGAATATAGGTAAGCGGGAAAACAACGATGCCTCCGTCAACGGCAATGCCGAAAAAATCCCACAGCTTGATCGCCGCGAGATTTGACATCAACAGAGTGCTTGCTGAAAGAGCAGCAAAATAGATCAAAAGCTTTTGTTTAAAATTCGACATGAAAGTATTATACCATAAAAATAATGGAATGACAGTTAGATTCAATACATGAATCATCGTTGTTGCGATTCACAAGGATGAAAAAATAAACTTTTTCATTCTTTTTTTGGGAAAAATGACCATTTCATGGATATAAAATAGTAGGTGCCATAAATAAAAGGAGGGAGTACCATGACACCTGTATTTTTTGTATGGAGGGATTACAGATGGGTTTTGAACCTTTCATTCTTCTCCAACTATTCTATGAGAATATGATAGTTGTGAAAGAATGCTGGCGTTTGATCATGCTGTATATCAGTCTGATCAGTCGATAAGCTGTGATCCTCCCTCCTAAATGAAACCCCAGTGTTGCAGCACTGGGGTTTCCTATTTGTATGGAGTTCATCCGTTATTATTCTAGCATATCTTTTTGCATTTGTCATTAACATTTCACTTTTTTATGCACGACTAATAATCGAAAATAATTTTGCTTTCTTGCCGATGAATAGTAATCCATGGTTTAGCTTGAATCATATAAAATGATTGGGAAAAAATAGAAATACTGATATAATAATAACGAGGTGGATCATGGAAAATACGATTGAACAATTAAACAGTATGTTTAAAGGTGGTCTTGTTAATGGAATCTTGACGATTTCATTCTATGTCATCTTATTTCTTCTGGTAAATTATCTCATAACCAAACTTATTCGCAAGCATGAGTTCAAACATAAGGATGCAGTTCTCAGGATCAAAAGCATACTTCTATGGACGATTTTAATTTTCAGTGTGTTATCGCAAATTACCTTTATGCAGGATATTGCGACAACCTTACTTGCCGGAGGAGGCATCGTAGCTGTTGTTGTTGGTTTAGCGAGTCAGGAAGCGGCAAGCAGTGCTGTCAGCGGTATGATGATCCTGATATCCAAACCATTTAAGGTGGGAGATACGATCATTTTAAAGGAATATGATCTTCGCGGCAAGGTAACAGAGATGACCTTATCCCATACGGTCATCGAAACGCTTGAGAAAAATCTGATCATGATTCCGAATACCTTGGTCAATAAAGCGATTGTTGAGAATATGACGCATGAAACAGAGTACAAGGTAGCTTATCTGTCATTTGATGTTTCCTATGAGAGTGATCTGGATAAGGCAAGTGAGATCATGAAAGAAGTTATTACAAACCATCCTCTATATTATGATATCGGTGAAGAAGTAAAGATTCATTGCACGGAGCTGAAGGATAGCGGTATTACATTAAGAGCCAGGATGACGACCCGTAATATTGACGACAGCTTTGAATTATGCAGCCAATGTCGTTTACAGATAAAAAAAGCTTTTGACGAAGCAGGCATTGAAATTCCTTATCCGCATATTACCATCACCAAATAAAGCCATTGTAATCACAATGACTATTCTTAAAGAAGCGTTTTAATTTGAAGAAGCGCTTTTTCTTTTATATGACGGCTTTCTTCTAAAAGATGATTTATTTTTGTATTCCATTCATATCTTTCTTTTTCATCAAGTGAAGATAAGTTAATTTCGACATTGACACTGGCTCCCTGAATGGCCGCATCAAGAAAGATGATGCCGCAGGCCAGATCACTGATTGCATTTTTATTGCCATTGCTGATCATTTTTTCGCAGAGCCGTGAAGCTTGAAGTGAAAGCTCCATGATATGGTAAGGAGATTCAATGGCAATATATGTTGCTTGCTGGATTTCTTTTTGACGGAACCGTATTTCTTCATCTGTATTTTTAGGAAGACGACAGGCGCTCATGACATGATCATAGGCTTTGCAGTCTTCGTCAATTGCCTGTGTCAATTCTTTTTTTAGATCTTCAAGTGTCATGAAATGTTCAAGAAACTGTTGCCGGGTGCTTTCATCCAAGGCTAGAAATTTCTTTTTATGAATACTTAAATGGGCATACATGCCGGAAAGTGAGATACCTAAGGCTGCGACAAGGGCGCTGACACTGCCTCCGCCGGGCGTGGGTGAAGAACTGTCAATTTCATTTAAGATTTCTAAAGCGGTCTTTTCAATAAGCATACCTTTGCTCCCTTCTTATATATGAATCATTATATCATTAATGATGGTTTTCACAAATGCTTTCATAAAAAGAGTGAAGTGAGAAAATAGCTTGTCAAGGAACTATGACAACGGTTAAAATAAATATGAAAGGAAACGTTAAAACGTTTAGGAAGAGAAAGATGAAAGCTGAACAAATCAAAAAAGGCTTTATGGATCGCAACTGTGATTCATTATTGCTGGAGCTGTATGAAGATGAACATCGTCTTGATGATCAAAATCAGCGGTATATCGGCATGCTTGAAAAATATATCGCTTATTACGGAAACGATGACGTCCAAATTTATAATACACCGGGAAGAAGTGAGATCTGTGGCAATCATACCGACCATCAGCATGGCTGTGTCGTAGCTGCCGGCGTTAATTTGGATGCGATCGGAGCGGTCAGTGTTCAAAAAGATAAGGTTTCGATCATCTCTGATAATTTTTTTCTGGAAGATATTGAGATTGATGATCTGACGGTCAAAGAGGAAGAAAAAGGAACTTCTGAGGCTTTGGTACGAGGAATCCTGGCACGCTTTCAACAGCTTGGATATCAGATCGGCGGCTTTAAGGCTTATATTACCAGTGAAGTGATGATCGGTGCCGGATTATCCTCTTCGGCAGTCTTTGAGGTGATGATTGCAACGATACTTTCAGGACTTTATAATCGACAAATGATTCCTTCAGAAGAATTGGCAAAGATCGCCCAGTATGCGGAAAATGTATATTTCGGAAAACCATGTGGCCTGATGGATCAGTGTGCCTGTGCCTTTGGCGGACTGATCGCCATTGATTTTAAGGATGCTGCTTCTCCTTTGATAGAAAGCCTTCAGATTGATTTTTCTGCTTTTCATCATTGCTTATGTATCGTCGATACCAAAGGTTCTCACAGCGATCTGACAAATGACTATGCGGCGATTCCTTTAGAAATGAAAAAGGTAGCTCATTTTTTTGGAAAAGAGGTGCTTCGTGAAGTTGATGAGGAAGCATTTTATGAACAGCTTAATGAGATAAGAAAGCAGTGTGGTGATCGTTCACTCTTACGGTCGATCCATTTTTTCAATGAAAATCAAAGAGTGAACGGGCTTGTCAAAGCATTAAAAGAAAATGATTTTAAACGATTCAAAGAAATCATGAAGGCATCCGGTGATTCCAGCTTTAAATATTTACAGAATGTATATGCCGATCCAAATCATCAAAGTCTTTCATTGGCACTTGCCCTTTCAGAAAAAATATTACAGGATAAGGGTTTCTGCCGTGTTCATGGCGGTGGCTTTGCCGGTACGATCCAGGCCTTTGTGGAAGATGAACATGCATGGAGCTACAAGAAAGAAATGGAAAAATATTTTGGAGAGGACAGTGTGCATTTATTAAAGATCAGAAAACAGGGAAGCATACGGATGATGTAGAGGAAGAGATATGGATGAAGATTTGATTTATCAGATATTGGCCATCGTTTCTGAAATACCAAAAGGCAGGGTGGCCAGTTATAAGCAGATTGCCGAACTGTCCGGTCATGAGAAAAATGCCCGGCTCGTAGGACGTATTCTTTCACATGCCTCTTTCTATGGCAATTATCCGTGTCACCGGGTCGTCAGTCAATCCGGACGGCTCGTTCCTCATTGGGATGAACAAAAAGAGAGGCTGATGGAAGAAGGTGTTGGGTTTAAAAGTAACGGCCATGTAGATATGAAAAACTATCAGTGGAAGATATGAAGATGTATGTTTTAGAAAATGATAAGGAAAATGTTAGAAAAATGTAATCATTGATATTACAACATGAACATGATATAATTCAGACGAAAGCGGTGAGAACATGAAAAAAATAGTTTTATTGATGCTTGTTTTGGTATTAGGCGGATGCCGGACACAGGAAGAGCCTGAAACAGATCAGCCATATTGCAGTTTTAATAGTGATGAGTGTCTGTCGGATAGCGATGAATATGAAGCGTTCATCAAGGATAGCGATGTCTTCATAGAAATTACGATGCAGGAAGCGATCGATATGTTTGAAAATCAAGAAAGCGGTATTTTGTATTTTGGTTTTCCTGATTGCCCGTGGTGCTTAGAAGCATTGCCTATTATGGAAGAGGCCGCTAAAGAGAATGGCAAGGACATTTATTATGTGCGTACAAGAGATGATGAGCGTAATCTGATCTACACTGATGAAGAGAAAAGCGCCATTTTATCTTATGTAGGTCAATTTGAAGATACGGATGACGAGGGCAATGCAGCTCTTTTTGTACCGCTGGTAGTAACCGTAAAGGATGGTGAAGCAATCAGCGGTCATGTAGGAACTGTTGAGGGACATGATGCTCATGAAAGAGTGATGAGTCAGGATGAGCAGGATCAATTAAAGAAAATCTATGTTGAAATGTTTTCAGAGTGATAGGAAGTGAGCATATGCAGATATCCAGCCGATTTACAATAGCGATCCATATCTTTTGTTGTATCGATACGTTTAAGAATGAAAAGATAACAAGTGAATTTCTGGCTTCCAGCGTACAGGTCAATCCGGTCATTATCCGTAAGATATTAGGTCAGTTAAAAAAAGCGGGATTGGTACAGGTACATCGGGGAAGCGGAGGGGTTGAGATTTCAAAGCCTTTAGATAAGATTACTTTTTTAGATATTTATAAAGCGGTTGAATGTGTTGAAAGCAAGGGACTGTTTCATTTTCATGAAAATCCTAATCCAACATGTCCAGTAGGACGCAATATGCATTCAATATTGGATGAAAGACTTGAACATGTCCAACAGGTGATGGAGGATGAACTGGCTTCCATGACACTGGCTGATGTGAAAAAAGATTTAGATAAGATACTTGGTAATGACCGGACATAGAGCCGGTTTTTTTATTTTCTTGATGTAACTATTGACATTACAACAAAGGAGTGATATCCTTTAGATGTAATAAATAATATTACAACTATCAATTCTTATATGAAAGAAGGAAAGTGATGATGAATAAAAATCAGAATGATGTAGAAAACACTTTTATGAAAACAAGTGATATATTAACGATCTTACAAAAAAAGATACATACCGTCATCATGGCAACCATAAATGAACATCATCATCCGATGACCTGTGCCATTGATCTGATGTTATATGAGGATGATACCCTTTATTTTCTGACAGCTCGGGGCAAATCATTTTATGAGCGTTTGATGGCGCATCCGTATGTTGCGTTAACAGGGCTCAAAGGAGAGGATACCCTCTCATCTGTGGCCATTTCTTTACAGGGAAAGGTAAAAAATATAAGACATGAAAAGCTGAAAGAAATTTTTGAAGAAAATGAGTATATGAAAGACATCTATCCGAATGAGGAGGCCAGAGATGTCTTAGAAGTCTTCCGGTTTGAAGATTATCAGGGTGAATATTTTGATCTGAGCCAAAAACCCCTCATACGTATTCCATTTTCGTATCAGCGGCCATTGCCAAAGGGCCGATATCAGGTTCTTGACAGCTGTATCGGCTGTTTGAAATGTTATGATGTCTGTCCGCAGAAATGTATTGATATCACGCAAACGCCTGTTAAGATCATTCAGAAGCATTGTTTGCATTGTGCCAAATGTGTTGAGGTCTGTTTTCAACAGGCGATCGTAAGAATTTAGAGGTGATAGGATGAATCAGAAGGAAAGAGAAGAATATTTGATCGATCATTTGCTCATGGAGCGCCATCAAAAAGCAGATAAAAAGGACTATGGTTTTGATCTGTACCGTGCTCTGGTCAATGTGCGCAAGCCGATGCCGATCGATGAGGAATATCTGGAAATTGAAGATGAATATTTACAAGAACTGCTTCAAAAAAAGAAAATCGTGGAAATCAAAAGTGATCAGCGGATTGTTTTATGGCAGGGGGATATCACACGTTTAAAGGCGGATGCGATCGTCAATGCTGCCAACGAGCAGATGTTGGGTTGTTTTGTAGCGAATCATCACTGCATCGATAATGCCGTCCATACTTTCGCAGGCGTACGCTTACGTTTGACATGTGAAGAGCTGATGAAAAAACAGGGCTATTTAGAACCGGTTGGACAAGTAAAAGTAACCCCGGCCTATAATCTGCCGAGTCAGTATGTATTCCATACGGTAGGCCCTGTCGTATCTTCTGCACTGACAAAGCGTCATGAAAAGTTATTGAGGATGTGTTACTTGAACTGCCTGAAAAAAGCGGATGAAATGCACCTGGATTCCCTTGCATTCTGTTGTATCTCAACCGGCGTCTTTCGTTTCCCGCATGAAAAAGCTGCTGTGATCGCAGTGGATACGGTCCGGAAGTATTTGTCTTCATCTCAATTAAAACAGGTGATCTTCAATGTATTTAAGGATGAGGATAGAGAAATTTATGAAAAATTATTAAAGGAGTGATTCGATGAATTGGCAGACATTATTAAGCACTACACCGGCATCAGATTACATCAATCAAAAAGAAGATCATGATAAACAGATCAAAAAGGCCGTAAACATGATCAAAGAAGCCGGTGCCATTCTGATTGGAGCCGGAGCAGGATTATCAACTGCTGCAGGTCTTGCTTATGGGGGCAAACGTTTTACCGATAATTTTCAGGAATTTATTGATAAATATCATTCTCCATATATGAGCGATATGTACAGTGCCGGATTTTATCCGTTTCCAAGTGAAGAGGCAAAATGGGGATATTGGTCAAAACACAGCATGATCAACCGTATCTTACCAGAAGCAATGCAGCTGTACCAACAAATATATACGCTAGTAAAAGAAAAAGAAGTTTTTGTGATCACGACCAATGTGGATCATCAATTTTACAAGGTCGGCTTTAAGGATGAAGATGTCTTTGCGACACAGGGTGACTATGGAGAGATCCAGTGTGCCAAAGGCTGTCATCCAAAAGTTTATGATGCGAGGGAATTGTTCATCCGGATGGATCAGGCAAGAAAAGATTGTGAGATTCCTTCCTATATGGTGCCCCACTGTCCCGTTTGTGGAGGCGTGATGGCCATGCACCTGCGATGTGATGATACTTTTGTGGAAGATGAGCATTGGCATCGGCAGGCACAAAGATATCATGATTTCTTAAAAAGAAATAAACATAAGAAAGTCGTTTTACTGGAGCTGGGCGTAGGCTTCAATACACCTGTTATCATTCGTTTTCCTTTTGAGAAAATGGCACGTGAACATAAAAACTTCTCATTGATCCGTTTCAATCTGAATGAAGCGTTCATACCTGCCTCACTGAATGAAAGGTCCGTAGGTATCAATGCAGATATTCAAAAGACGATACATGATTTACTGGATGAATGGGAAAATTGAATATATCAAAGAAATTCAGAACTGATGAAAGTAAAATCATCAGTTTTTTTAATATCTGTTGACAAATACATACTACACTTGTAGTATATAAGTAGATACTACAAGTGTAGGAGGTGAAGGGATGAAATTAACTGAAGCTGAATGGCGCGTCATGGATGTTCTTTGGAAACAAAAGGAGTCTTCTTTGGGAGAAATCGTAGAAGCGCTGCGTTCCAAGAAGAATTGGAATCGTAATACGGTGCTGACTTATCTGACAAGGATGGAAAAGAAGGGACTTGTAACAATCAAACGAGAACAGGAACCGCATCGCTATGCACCTTTGATCTCACGTGATACATGTTTAAAGGCCGAACGGGAGCTGTTGATCAAAAAGGTTGAAAGAGGTTCTGTGGGAGATCTGATTGCCGCTTTTTTGAAAGAGAATAAAATAACTTCAGAAGAAAAGAAAAGGCTCAGCCAGCTTCTTGATGACATGGAGGTGTAGGTATGAGAAACATATGGGGATTTTTGATCCAGACATTGGAAGTTTCTCTTCTAGCTATCCTGCTTTTAATTCTGAAGCATTTATTGAAAGATAAGCTCTCACCCCGCTGGCAATATGGAATCTGGAGCATATTGATTTTGTCGATCTTACTTCCTGCCGGGCTGTTTGGCACTTATCTGATACCACTTTTGGATGTGTTCATAGAAGCTGTTAAGACGATATGTGAAAGTCATTTACATTCGTCTTATACACAGGCTTATGTCGCTGTGATCAATACGTCTGTTTTCCCGTATTTCACTTCATTTCCATCCAGTATAACGGATGTCCTGTTTGTGATTTATGCTGCGGGCATTTTATCAGGAATGATCAAGTATCTGAAAGACTACCTTTCATTAAAAAAACTGCTTCATAAAGCTGAACCTGTCAATGAGAGAGTAAAGAAACAGATCGGGGATGTTGCGCATCGCTATCAGCTTTCACCATGTAAGGCGGTCGTTGTTGAAGGGCTTTCCTCTGCCTTTGTATTCGGTATTTTCAAGCCTGTGCTGGTCCTTCCTCAAGAAGAGATTGATGACAAGATCCTTCTTCATGAATTGCTTCATGTACGTTATAAAGATTCTTTGCAGAATGTCATATGGTCCATCTTGAAATGTCTTCACTGGTGCAATCCGTTTCTTCATTATGTCTTTCATACGATTTCAAATGATTTAGAAGCGTTATGTGATCAGCGGGTATTGGAACATATACAGGGAGAAGAAAGGCGTGATTATGGACGGATCTTATTGGCAATGACCAATGAGAAATATCCCCATGCCTTCGCTACGACATCGATCTCAAACGGTGCCGGGCAAATCAAAAAAAGGATCGAAGCCATCACCCGCTTCAAAAAATATCCAAAGGGAATGGGGCTGGTTTCTGTGTGTATCGGGATCCTCTTGCTGCCGCTTGTTTTAGGAAGCGGTTCCTCTGTTACGATGATCGAAGCGAATACGAGTGATTTTGGTCAGCAGCTTTCTTTGGCAAGTACGCGTCTGATGACCATGCCGAGTGTCGCAGGTGCGATTGATTATTATGCGAAAGGTCTGTTAACCAATAATGATGCGTATATCATGGCTGTGATGCCATCTTCTTTACAAAGTGAATATCTTTCTGTTCTGGATGATCTTCCTGAAGTGAGCATTTCTTATCCGAATGAAGCCTTGTATCGTGTGTTAAATTTGAAGGAAACGGCAGATCATGTGATCGAAGGATTTTTGGTCTTCACGGATGATTCAAATGATTTCATTACCAGCACCTATGTACCGATCAAACTTACAAAAGAAATCGGCTGGAAGGTACAACAAAACGGAAAGGTCGAACAGTATGAACTGGATCGCAGTGACCCTTTTTCACAAATCAGAAATATCCATTGGGATGCCCCGGCATATGGTACATATCATATGGAATTAGAAAACGGTGAAACAGATATCAGCGTTCATCGGACCTACATCGTTCAAAATGAAACAGACTACTTCAATATGGGTTTTTATTCGACAAAACCGAATGCGAATGCCATTTTTGAAAGAAGCTATCAGACGATGAAGATTAAATATACCTATACCGGAGATGATTTTGATTATTACAGGATCGAATCGGCCATGGTTGACAAGGCGGATAAAGATGTTGTTCGTTATCCGACATGTCCGCAAAATCCTTGTACTTTTATTGGAAGCGATGGCAGCATAAGGGCTTATGCCATCGATGAAAACTGGGATCGTACGATCGAGATGTATCATACCAGTGATGTTCATGAAAGCTCATCTGAGATCGAGATGGGACTTCCTGATATCTTTGATTATCGTGTCAGGATCAATTGGGAAACGGTGGAAGAGGTCATCTTAGATCTAAAGGAGGATCATTATGAATGAATATCCAAAGGCAGTCAGCAGAATTGCTGTTTCTTATCTGATACTTTTCTTTTCATTTAAATTAGGAACAATTGAATGTATTCCGCATTGGATCGCTTATTGGATGATTTATAATACATTGGAAACGATAGCGGTTTATGAGAAAAGTGTCATGCTTTTAAGATCCTTAACGATCTTGTTGATTGGCTATGAGCTGATTTCATGGCTGCTTTCAGCATTTGGCGTGATGATCGATCAATCTTTCCTTACGATCTTCTTTTTAGCGTTATCACTCTATCTTCATTATCAGCTGCTGACCAATCTTGCGGATATTGCACAAAGACATCAATGCAGTCAGGCTAAAAGGATCCGACAGCTTCGTGATGCGCGTACCTTATTTTCTACGATTTCTGTACTTCCGATTTCATGGAATATGACAGGAATGATCATTTTTATCGCAATTGGTCTGATTATATCAATCTGGCTGATGCGTACGCTTTATACATATTCCTATGATGAAAAGTTACTTGTCAGGAAACAGGCTCAGATAGCCAGGGCGATGGAATCTTCATGATTCATCGTCTTTTTTTTTAAAAATATGGTAATATTTTAGTATTGAAGGAGGAGTGAGGATGAATAAGATTTCAATTGGATTTATTGGTTATGGAAATATGGCACAGGCGATGGCCAAAGGGCTGATCAAGGAAAACGTAGTCAGTCCTCAAAATATCTATGCTTGTGCCAGGCATTATGACAAACTGGTTCATAACGCAAAACAGCTGGGTGTCGTGGCTTGTGAAAGTGCTGCTGATGTCGTGCGGGCTGCTGACATGGTCATCATTGCCGTTAAGCCTTATCAGATTGAAGAGGTTGTAGGAGCGCTTGCTCATGCGCTGATCGGTAAGATCGTCGTATCGGTGGCTGCCGGTTATACATTTGATAAATATGAAAAGCTGCTTCCAAAGGAGGTTCATCATATCAGCACAAGTCCGAATACTCCTATTGAGGTAGGGGCCGGTATCCTTATATGTGAAAATCGTCATAATTTAAGCGAGGAAGAATATCGGATTTTCTGTCAGATATTTGAACCGATAGCCTTGATTGAAGAAGCAGATACATCACAATTGTCGATTGCCGGTACGATTTGCGGCTGTACGCCGGCTTATACGGCGATGTATATGGAAGCGTTGGCAGATGCAGCCGTTAAGCATGGTCTGACGCGGCAGGCTGCTTATCGCATGGTTGCTCAGATGATCTATGGGACAGGAAAGCTTTATCTGGAAACAGAAACGCACCCGGGAATCATGAAGGACCGGGTATGCTCACCTAACGGTACAACGATCAAAGGGGTCGCATCTTTGGAGAGAGATGGTTTCCGGGGAGCTGTGATATCGGCCATTGATGCGGCAGAAAGTAAAGAATAAAGCATATTTTGGAATTGAAATATGTGATATAATATATTAAAAGTGAGGTGGATAGGATATGATGGAAAAGTTGAAATTATATTTGACGCGTAAAAATGTTTATTTCGGGAATCTGGTGATTGGCATAGTGGCCATCATTTTGGGGATCTTGTATCTCTCTGCCGGAGGAAATGTCACAAGCTTGGATGATCTGGGGAATGTATTGTCACTGCTTAAATTCATGTGTGTTCTTTTTTATCTGGATTTGATCGTTTCACTTTTGTTGACGGCTTGTCTGGCTTTCCGTTTGTTTTATGTCAAGGATCATGAGATCACGGTCAAGATTTTAGGGGGTCTGAGCTTATTCAGTTCTTTGATGGGACTTTTGAGTTTTTCCGGAGTACATGCGCTGTATCAGTTATTGAATGGCAATTTTATGGCGCTTTTTGGACTTGGCGGTTTAAGCAGCTTAGGAACGATGCTGTTTCTCTTTGTTGCCAGTGAAATTGCTCAGGGTGTCACAGCCGGTTATCTTTTGTTTGTCAGGAAGACTGAGGAACTGGATGTATCAGCGGTGAAAGAGGATGCTGAACAGTTAGGGGAAATGGCCAAGGAAAAAGCCTCTATGGCGATGGATGCCGCAAGCAGGAAAGCCAATAAGCTTTCTGAAAAATGGAAAGCTTACTATGCTACTGAGAAAGGGAAAAAGACGATACGCTATGGCGGTATCACTCTTGCTTGTGTGGTCGTGGTGATCGTTGCCGTAAGTGTTTATTTCAGTCTGAAGAAAACGCCGATCGATCTTACTTCAAGCTGTGAACTGACATATAGCGGGGTATCGGGAGAAGGCTATGCCAATGTGAGCTGCAATGTCGATTATGATCAAAACAATCCAAATTTTGTTACTTTTGTCAATGGTGTTTCTTACGAAGTGGAAAATAACGGTTCTCTGTCAAATGGAGATACCATCGTCTTGAAAGCTATATATAGTGAAGAAACCGCAAAAGGAAGCAAGATCGAAGTAGTCAATCCGCAAAAAGAGTTTACAGTGGAAGGCTTAGAGGTCGTATATCGTACGTTTGCAGATATTCCTGAGGATGTATCCTCACAATTTGCACAGGCGGCAGAAACAGCTTTAAGAAAGGATATCGAAGAAACTGCACAAAGTGTCTTTGGACCGGTTACGATCGTGATCAACAGTTGTGATCAGATCGGTGTTTATTATTCCTATAACAGTTATTATCACGAAGGAACGGCTTATTATGTATATCGTACGAATGTGACGGAAGATTATACGTCACGCAGCGAAACCGTTACGGAATATTATTATGTCCGGATCAATAATATCAGCAGCCGGGAAGAAGTGGATCTGGGTCCGGATTTCTTGACGATATCACGTATCAGTCTGTATGGTGATGAAAAGACAGATGAAGAAGCTATCGAGTCTTTTAAAACATATCGAAGCGATCTGGAGGTCGTCAGTGAATCTTTATCTGATGAAACCTATGTAGATGAAACCGTACAAAAAGAAAATTAAAGGATGGGTCAGCCCATCCTTTAATTTGGAATTATTTTGAATAATCACGTTTTCCGAAAATATCGCTTCCGATACGTACCATCGTTGTTCCATGGCGCAGTGCAATCTCGTAATCATGGCTCATACCCATGGATAATTCTTGAAAGTGATATTTATTTTTTAACTGTTCTGCCTTACAAAAGACTTCTTCAATTCTCTTTTCATCATCCGTATTCGGACCGATGACCATCAGCCCTTTGATCATGACATGCTTATAAGCATGTGCCAAGACATCCTCTAATTCATCTTCATCAAAACCAAACTTCGTTTCTTCATGAGCAAGGTTTACCTGCAACAAGACATTGACGATGATATCTTTTTTTTGAGCTTCCTTTTCAATGGTTTCCAATAAATGAAGCGAATCAACAGAATGAATCAGAACGACCTTATCTACGATATATTTCACTTTATTTGTCTGTAAGTGACCGATCATATGCCAGCGTATATCTTCATCAGGCCGATATTTTTCAAGCAGCTCCTGTACCTTGTTTTCACCAAAGTCAAGCTGTCCGGCCTGGATGGCTTCATCGATACAATTGCGGGGATAAGTTTTGCTGACGGCAATTAAACGAACATTTTCTGGTAAAGTATTTTTAATTTTGTAAATATTTTCTTGAATCATGACCATAAACAAAAAAACAGGATTACATACCCTGTTTCTTTAATGTTCTCAGTGCGCGAGCAGAAATACGCATCTTTTGAGGCTTACCATCTACTACCACTTTTACTTTTTGTAAATTCACATTCCATTTACGACGAGTAGCACGCAATGAGTGAGAACGTTTATTCCCTGTTAAAGGGCCTTTACCAGAAATTGCACAAACTCTTGACATAACGTAAACCCTCCTTTCGACTTACTTGTCCATAATTTGCTTTATTACTATACCATTATCTAACCTAATTTGCAAGTATAAATTTTAGCGATTTTCAGCGATTTTTAAGGCTAATTCGAATGCAAGAAAGACAATCTTCACTTTTTCATCCAATTTCGCATGTCCGCTTAACGAACGTGGATCCCAGTCACTGTGATCCAAATTATCACCGGCATAAAAATACTGGAAAAAGTCAATGCCCCTGAAATCACACATAGCCTGCATCGCCGCACATTCCATTTCCACACAGATCGCTCCCTGTGCCTTTCTTCGATTGACCTTATCTCTGGTTTCACGATAAAAAGCATCGGTTGTCCAGCATCTGCCTTCAATATAAGGATAAGTGCTCTCTTCACAGATCTTTTTAAATTCAGGAATATATTTTTTATTGACTTGAATCGTATCGCTTGCGGAAGCATAATGATAGCTTGTTCCTTCGTCACGCAAAGCACTGGTTGGAATGATGATGCCGCAATCTTCGATGGACTTATCCAGGACACCGCAGTTTCCTAAAAGGATCAGAACTTCACTGCCCATCTGGTGTACTTCTTCATAATCACCTACACACATCGGGGCACCGACATAAGACTTGTAGAAAGAAAATTTATGTCCCTTATAAGTGATCTCATAGATAGGATTTTCTCCGTTACATGACGTATTATAAGCTATTTCTTTATGTTCAAGAAGGTCCAATACTTCTTCAAAAAGTGTCTTTGAGAAAACTGAGATCGTAATGGGTGGAAAATCTTTGATTTTCTCAACTGTTTTTGCCGGATCGATGACAGCACTTTTTGATGGGTCAAATTCTTCTAGCAGCATGTTATCACCTCGTTGTTTTCCTATTCTATCATATCTTGTTTTAAAGTCAACAAGGGGTTTTTGTAATCTTTCTTCCTAAAGGAAAACACTTCCAATTATTTGAAAAAATCGTTGAAAAAAACATCAAAATCTATTTTTATGTACTTCAAATTATGTTATTATAATAAGGAAAGCAGTTAGGAGGTATTTTTGTGGCGCAAAAACAGGTTCATGCAAGTGTTGAGATTGCTGATCACGAAGTAAGGCTCGTCGTTGGCGAGTTTCATGAAAATCACTTAAATATCCTTAGAGTAGAAAGAGTACGGCACAATGGCATTGAGAATCAGAAGATCGTGCATGAGGGTACGATCGTCAATGCTTTGATGAAGGCATGTGAAAATGCTTCTAAAATATTAGGCTATAAGATAGAAAGAGTTTTGTTGGCAGTTCCATGTGTCAACATGAAAAAATTGAACGGAAAGGTAAATGTTTCTGTAAAGGGTGACAAGATCCAGCTGTCAGATATCCAAAGAGGGATCAATGAGGTCGTTGTGAGCAGTCACGATGAAAATCTGGAGCTGGTGAATATCGGTGGTATCAAGTATGTCGTAAATGGCATTACTTCAAGAAAGATGCCTTTGAATGAAGAATGTGATCTTTTTTCAATTGATCTGGATCTGTTTTATTGTGATAAGAATACATTATATGCTTATGCCAATGTGATCGAGAAGGCAAATCTGGAAATTCTGGATATTTGTTTAGATGCATATGCGATTGGCGAAGAAGCTGCCTTGTTCGAACAGGCAGTCGGAAATTATATTGTTTTGATTGATTTGGAAAGACAGACAACGACATTATCTTTATTCTCACATGGTAAACTGTTGAACAGTGAGGTACTTTATGAAGGATATGGAGAATGGTTGACGCCATTGACCAATATGACAGGGTTAAAAAGAGAAGTCTGCGTGCGTTTATTAACTGAGAATGCGGTCTTGAAGGAAAAGGATTATCCAAATGTGCCGGTGTTTTTATGGGCAAACGGCAATCAGGAGAGAACGATTTCTCTGAAAGAGCTGCATGAGGCAGTGAAGGAGCCTGCAAACAGGTGGCTGGAGCTGATGAAGAATGCATGTCAGCCAATGATGGAAGGCGGCTCATGTCAGGTGATCTTGACAGGTGAAGGCTGTGAAGTCAGAGGCATGGATGAGGTTGTCAGTCAAATTGATGAAAAAGCAATGATCTATGTTCCACAGACGATAGGCGGGCGTGATTGTGCATTGACATGTACGCTTGGTATGTTTTATGCGTGGAAAGAAATCAATATGATACGTAATAACCGATTACAGGCTGCGGATGATCGATTGATCGATGACTCGCTGAAGGTAGTAAAAGGAAAGAACACAGAAGAAAGCGGATTTACAAAAAAGCTCATGAGCATCATCATGAATGAAAAATAAAAGGAGAAAAGTTATGGGAGAATTAGATTTCAGACAGGTTGCTAAAATCAAAGTATTTGGAGTTGGCGGCGGCGGTGGCAATGCCGTTAATCGCATGGCTAAGGAAGGCGTGCGGGGTGTAGATTTTTATGTATGTAATACGGATGCACAGGTCTTAGCAATTTCACCGGTTGCGAATAAGATCGTGTTAGGCAGAGAATTGACAGGAGGACTCGGTGCCGGAGGAAATCCTGAAATCGGTAAAGCAGCTGCGGAAGAAAGCGTTGAAGAAATCCGTGAAGCGATCAAAGGCAGCGATATGGTCTTTATCACGGCCGGTCTTGGTGGCGGAACAGGTACCGGAGCAGCCCCTGTATTTGCGAAGATTGCAAGAGAAGAAGGAGCTTTGACGGTCGGTATCGTTACGAAACCTTTCACTTTTGAAGGAAAAAAGAAAACGGAGCAGGCCAATAAAGGACTTGCGGAATTAAAGGAATATGTGGATTCACTGATCGTTGTATCAAACAACAATCTCTTGGAGATCATGGGCAGAAAACCAATCAGTGAAGCTTTTGAAGCGGCTGATAACGTATTGCGCCAGGGTGTGCAGACAATCACCGATCTGATTGCGGTGCCGGCTTTGGTCAACCTTGACTTTGCGGATGTTAAGGCCATCATGTCCAATCAGGGAACCTGTGTCATCGGTGTAGGTATGGCCGAAGGTGAAGACAAGGCGAAGGAAGCTGCGGAAAAAGCCATTCAGTCACCGCTCCTGGAAACAAAGGTTTCAGGTGCTACCAATGCCATCATCAACCTGACAGGTGGTGCCAGCACGACGCTTTATGATGCGGAAGATGCACGCAGCGTGATTGCGGAAGCCTGCGGTGGTGAAATCGATACGATCTATGGTATTGCAATCAATGAAAACTTAGGTGATGCGGTCATCGTTACGGTCATTGCGACAGGATTTGATGCTGTGGATAAGACATCTGAACCAACGTATGCACGTGAATCCTATGAAGCACCAAAAGCTTCAAAGACAAATACGTCAGGAAGTCATGTTGAAAAGAGCGAACCTGAGATTTTCCCTAAATTCTTTATGAATAAATAAATAATAAAACGCTGTTGTATCAAACGACAGCGTTGTTTTAATATGTGAAAAGAAGTTGATTTCTACTTATTTATTTTATATAAATTTATATAAATATTATATGCATTCGTACATTCTTCTAGTGAAAGATGTGTTTCTTCCACTAAATAATTAATGGCATCATCCTTAGTTTTAAATGAATTTAATAATACGGCTATTTCAGAAATTCGATGCAGTGAATGATCAAATTCATTAAAAGAAATACTTTTATCACTTAAATTATATAATTGATATTTCAACAAAGCCAATAGATTTTCATCCGCACATTTCTTATAATCTTCATCAGCAATCTTTTGACCGGCAAATAATTCATTGATTGAAATATCTAAAAGATGACATAAAGGCTCATACAATGAAGCATCTGGTAAACAGTGACCGTTTTCCCATTTTGAAACTGATTTATCAGTAACTCCTAATTGTTTGGCAAATTCTGATTGTGTAAGATTCTTATTTTTACGACATTGTGCAATAAATTTTCCTATTTTTTCTTGATCCATATATTGCTCCTTTCGTCATCATCATATCTTACAAGCTTATTTTATAACACCCATCAGAAGTAGAATTTATTCATCCGTAAATACTGATCTGTCTTATATGGATTTCTAATATCCGGCTTTATAAATAAAGAATTATTTTTCTAATACCGCTTCATATCCATTTATCTTATCCCCGGTAATCGTAATATAATAAGATTCACCAAATTTCGCATGCAAAGCAATTGCATCCATTTCTTTTGTGTATTCTTCCGGATATATATTTTCATAATTAGGATCTACATATTCAGTGATGATTGAAAATTGTATCGACAGATTTTCAACATCGCTTGGATTTTTGAAATTTTGTTTATCCAACGTGTAAATAAGTAATTCATCATGTTTTAACAGTGATTTATCTGCATTTGATGTACCGCCGCTGCCACTGGAATCATTTGCTTCATAATCTACGATAAGCAAGCCGATATCTTCTTTAATATCTAATTGTATTTGCAGTGCTATTTCATTATCACCGGCTTCATAGGGGATTTCATCCGATTTACTACATCCAGATAAAGTCAAAATCATCATGACGATCATTAATTTCTTTTTCATAATATCTCCTCATCACTTATAAATCTAAATATTTATCTATTACATATTTCAAATATCTTTCTCATGGTAGTTGCAGTTCTTATCGTTATTGAATGACGGATATCTGTACTTGCAGTTCTGCTCCACCAGTTTGTTTTCCGATAATCTTTTAAACGATAAGACCAAAAGATGTGGTTTTTATATTCTTGTATTTTCTCATATTCATTCGGGTTTCCCAGAACACTATATACATCATCATAAGTCACAGGTGGTATGATGAAAATTAAATTATCATAGATTTCCCTGTTATCAGTCCCCCACCAGTCAGGAGCGTTGACGAGTGTATCTTTAAGTTCAGATGCAGTCATGATAAAGACAGGTATTTCAAGATGAAATTTATCTTTTATGATTTTATAAATGTCTTGCATGATAGATTCTTTATGATCGATTTCACTTTCAAAAATAATGTTACCGCTATTTAGATAAGTAGATATGTTTTGATATTTATATTTTTGTAATTCTGATTTTAATTCATTCATTGAGATTTTATTTTTACCACTTATATTGATTCCTCTTAATAGTGCGATATATTTCATCATATGCTCACCTCCAGACTGTTTATATATTGATACCTGATTCTGCTTGCCATTTTCTTTCCTTTTTTAAATATATCTAACAGTTAAATTTTGTAATGATCCCTTTATACCAAGTAGGTATTTCAAGTTTAAAATGGTCATACCAGAGCATTTGAAGATCCGCCAATTTTCGAGCTGTCTTGATTTCTTCCTCGCCAAATGTCATTGCCCATGGTAAATAAGTGATCAGACTTTCAGAGGTATAGTATTTTAAAACAGGGAAGAAATCATCAGGTATTTTATTGTCGAAATAACCGTTGATCAGTCCTGTTTCAAAATATTCACTTTCCATTACATTCCAGTAAAAAGGTTTAAAATCATCATAAGGATCAGCTATTTGATTTTTTGTCAAAATCAATGATACCTATTTTTCCGTTATGAACGATCATATTTCCCAGATGATAGTCACCATGGGTAAAACATAAAGGTCTGTTTTTCATTAAAAAGCAATGATTTTTATAATACTGAATGATTTCATCCTGCATGGGAATTCTATATTCACAATTTAATAATTTCGTGATTCTTTTATCTACTTTTATTTCATATTTTTCCCACCATGAATCTTCTTGCTTGGGTATTTCAATGGAATGAAGCTTTTTTAGTGCCTGTCCTGCTTCTATTCCTAACAGATAGGCTTTTTCATCAGTGAGTGCTTTGATGGCTTCTTTACCATCAATTCCTTCTAAATAAGATAAAAGGATATAAACATCTCTGTTTGTCAGTGTTCCAAATTCTAAAGGGCATGAACAGTAAATATTTAATTTTTCCAGGTGTTTTAATGTTTCAAACTGTTTTTTCTTTTTGTCGTATAATTTTTTGTCAGAGATTCTTAGCAAAAAATGATTTTTATCAGAAGAAGTAAGGATGTACTTTTGATCCTTTGACCATCCTTTAGCAAGAGGTGTCATGAGGGTGATAGGGTGTTTTTTGATAAATTCTATTTCCGAAAACAAATGATCATCTCCTAACTTTTAAAAATATTCATGTATTTCCATTTTAACATTTTACAGGTAATATTCAATATGATCGTTTTCAACTTTCCGCATCAAGGGTTCTAAGAGATGATTTTCTCTCATAAATTGCTAGGGGAGAGTGAGTCATGGACGAATACAGCATAAAAGAAGTTGAATTGCTTTTTAATACGAGCATACAGCATGGTTTATCGCATCAGGAAGCGATGAAGCGATTAAAAAGTGATGGTTATAATGAAATTGTCAGTGTAAAGAAGAAAACGTTATTGATGATCTTTTTGGAACAGTTTAAGGATCCGATGGTGTATATCTTGCTTGTAGGGGCAGTTTTATCGCTTTTGTTAAGAGAAGTGATCGATGCCTTGATCATTTGTCTGGTGGTACTGCTGAATGCGGGAATCGGTGCTTTTCAGTTAGTAAAAAGCGAGAAAGCCTTGGAAGCATTGCAGGCGATGATGCAGCCGACCTGTAAGGTCGTGCGAGATAGCGGCGTCATGCTTATTGAAACAAGAGAAGTGGTAGTTGGGGATGTGATCGAATTTGAAGCAGGAGATTGTATTCCTTGCGATATCCGGCTTGTAAGCACGACACGATTGATGATGGATGAAAGCTTGCTGAGCGGTGAAAGTCATAATGTTTCGAAAAATGAATTTTATCGTTCTAAGGAGAAAACAGCATTAAGTGATCAGCATAATATGGTCTTTATGTCTACATATGTTACCAGTGGCAGAGGCAAGGGAATTGCCGTAAGCTGTGGAATGAATAGTGAAATGGGGAAGATCGCAAATCTTTTGAATGAAGATAACAGCGAAATGACACCTCTTCAGAAAAGAATGAATCAGCTTGGTAAGATGTTAGGCCTGCTGGCCGTTGTTATTTGTGTGATCATGCTGATGGTCAGCCTTTCAAAGGGCAAGAATTTTCTGGAAATGTTATTATTGGCGATTTCTTTAGCGGTTGCTGCTATTCCGGAAGGTCTGCCGGCAGTTGTTACCATCGTGCAGTCAATGGGTGTCAGCATGATGTCGAAGAATAAAGCCATCGTGCGGAAGCTGAGTGCCGTTGAAACCCTGGGCTCTGTCAATATCATTTGTTCGGACAAAACAGGAACGTTGACACAAAATAAGATGAGCGTCGTTCATACGTATTTTAATCATGAATTTGATCAGGAAGTACCTCTCATGGGACTTGTCTGTATGGCCTGTGCCCAAAATGTAGCGATCGGTGATGTCCTTGTCGGTGATTCCAGCGAAAAGGCACTTGTGGAATATGTCTTGCCTCGTCTGTCAATTTCTGACATCAATTGTGAATATTTGCGTATTGATGAGATTCCTTTTGATTCTGTGCGTAAGAAAATGAGTACCGTCCATCAGAAAGATCAGGATCAATATGTATTTTCTAAAGGCTCCTTGGAACATATCCTTAAACAATGTTCTTTTATCATGGTTCATAATCGAAGGATTCCTTTAGGAGAATATGAGCGCAAGCGATGTCTGGAGGCCTGTGCGATCATGGAAAATCAGGCATTGAGAGTTTTTGGCTTATGTATGAAGAAAAGCCCATTGACGAATCGCGATTATGAAAGTGAGGCTACCTTTTTAGGTCTTGTTGGTTTAAAGGATCCTGTAAAAGAAGAAGTGAAGGATGCGATTGAAAGGTGTCATCAGGCCGGTATCGAAGTGGTGATGATCACCGGTGATTCTTTGAAGACCGCTTTTGCGATCGGTAAGGAATGCGGACTTGTCGGTGATGAAAAAGAAATCATGAGCGGTCATGATATTGATGCATGCAGTGATATCCAGTTGAAAAATAAGATCAAAACGATCAAGATCTTTGCACGTGTTTCTCCTTCTCATAAGGTAAGACTGGTAGAGGCCTATCAAAAAGAAGGCAAAATCGTTGCAATGAGCGGAGATGGGGTCAATGATGCACCGGCTTTAAAAAAAGCAGATATCGGTATTGCCATGGGTAAAGGGGGCAGTGATGTTTGTAAGAGCGTGAGTGATATCGTCTTGATGGATGATCATTTTACGACCATCGTGAAAGCGATCGAAGCCGGAAGAAATATCTATTTAAAGATCCAGAAAAGTGTCTTCTATCTGCTTTCCTGTAACTTGGGAGAGATCATGACCTTATTTTTCGCAAGTCTTTTTATGACGCAATATGTACCGCCGTTATGTGCGATTCAGCTTTTATGGACAAATCTGGTGACCGATGCATTTCCGGCATTGGCATTAGGGGTGGAAGCTGATGAAAAGCAGGTCATGAAACAGAAACCTAAACCGACAAGTGAGAGCCTGTTTGCGCATGGCGGTCTGATTTTTGTGATATGTAACGGATTGTTTATTGGTACGATTTCCCTGGTTGCTTTCAGGATTGGGATTCAAACGAGTGATTTATGTGGTCAGAGCATGGCTTTCATGGTGCTTTCGCTTTCACAGATGTTTCATTCCCTGAATTGCCGGCAGATTCATGCATCCATGTTTAAGATTGGTTTTTTTAAGAACCGATGGCTGTTGCTGACCGTGGTAATGGGGATCATTCTTCAGATTTTTGTCTGTCAGCTTCCTTTCATGAATATCATTCTTAAGACGGTCCCATTGACTTTCATGCAATGGATCCTTGTATTTGGTTTGTCGATCAGTACGATTTTGATCAATGAGATCAGCAAGCTCTTTAACTGATTACTTAATAAAGTCATGATTTATCAATGACAAAAGTGTTAACTTATGATATTATTTTCTAGTAAAGGAAGGTAGTAGAAATGAGTACAACTTTAGTTGTTTTGGCCGCAGGCATGGGAAGCCGTTACGGCGGCTTGAAACAGATCGATCCTATCGGACCTAATGGAGAAGTCATCTTAGAATTATCGGTGTATGATGCTATTCAGGCAGGGTTTGACAAGGTCGTATTTATCATTAAAAAAGCGATTGAAAAAGAGTTTAAGGAAGCTATCGGTGATAAGCTTTCCAAACAGGTACATTGTGAATATGTATTTCAGGATTTTGCCTGTGTTCCGGAAGGCTTTAAGGTGCCTGAAGGCAGAGAAAAGCCACTGGGTACGGCACATGCACTGTATTGCTGTAAGGATGTTTTGGATGGTCCGTTTGCTGTCATCAATTCAGATGATTACTATGGACAGAGCTGTTTCAAGACATTGTATGATTTTTTAAATAATGAAGCCTGTGCCCATCATTATGCGATGGTCGGCTATGTGCTCCGTAATACATTGACGGATCATGGCAGCGTGGCTCGCGGACAGTGTATCGTAGAAAATGGGAAGCTTGTGAATGTGATCGAGCGTACGAAGATTGAAAAGCGTGATGGCAAGGTACAGCTTTTCTTAGATAATGAATGGCAGGATATTGATCCTGATACGCTTGTTTCGATGAATATGTGGGCATTTACACCGGATATCATTGATGAGATCACCCAGAAGTTTAAAGAGTTCCAGCAGGTATTGGAAGATGATCCGATGAAGGGTGAATTTTATATTCCGAATGTCGTTGGTGAATTGTTAAGGGAACATAAATGTGATGTGAAGATGCTGGAAAGTCATGATAAATGGTATGGTGTGACTTATCAGGAAGATAAAGAAAGTGTGAAGGAAGGTATTGCTTCTTTATATAAAAAGGGATGTTATCCTGAACCGTTATGGAAATAGCTTGCTATTTCCATTTTTGTTTATGATTTTCTACATGTGGAATAAATGATGAATTTGTTTAAGGAAGTTTTAGTGATGGTATCATTGTAAGATATGATATGATATAATATGAATATAAAATATCTCATTCATGTGGTTGTTATCTATCAAAGATATTTTCATATCATGCAGGAGGTGATTGTGTGGAACAGGCAAGCTTATTTGAAAAAGATCAAAGCGCTCCTTTAGCGTCAAGAATGCGTCCAAGAAATTTACAGGAATTCGTAGGACAGACGCATTTGTTAGGTGAAGGTAAGATGTTAAGAAGGCTCATTGAAAGCGATCAGATCTCTTCGATGATCTTTTGGGGACCTCCGGGTGTCGGAAAGACGACGCTGGCTCGTATCATTGCCAATCAGACCAAAAGTGCCTTTATTGACTTTTCAGCGGTTACCAGTGGTATCAAAGAGATTCGCGGCGTCATGCAAAGAGCAGAGGAAAACCGTCGTTTTGGGGAGCGGACGATCTTGTTCGTTGATGAAATTCATCGTTTTAACAAGGCGCAGCAGGATGCCTTTCTGCCTTTTGTGGAAAAAGGCAGTATCATTCTTATCGGTGCTACGACAGAGAATCCCTCCTTTGAAATCAATGCGGCTTTATTATCAAGATGTAAGGTCTTTGTCTTACAGGCGTTAACGATTGATGAAGTCGTTTCTCTTTTAAAGAGAGCCATTCATGATGAAAGAGGTTTTGGCAGTCAAAAAGTAGATATATCCGAAGATATGTTGAAAATGATTGCGACATTTGCGAATGGGGATGCCCGTACGGCATTATCAACGTTAGAAATGGTGATATTAAATGGTGATATGGATGAAGATGGTATTCATATTTCCATGGAAATATTGGAACAATGCATTTCCCGAAAATCATTGCTTTATGATAAGACCGGTGAAGAACACTATAATCTTATTTCAGCTTTACATAAGTCCATGCGCAATTCTGATCCGGATGCAGCAGTCTATTGGCTGGCAAGAATGTTAGAAGCAGGGGAAGATCCTTTATATATCGCTCGTAGAGTCATCCGTTTTGCCAGCGAAGATGTGGGATTGTCAGATCCAAGAGCTTTAGAGGTGGCGGTTGCTGCTTATCAGGCCGCTCATCTGATCGGTATGCCTGAGTGTACGGTGAATCTTAGCGAAGCAGTCATCTATATGGCTTTGGCTCCTAAATCGAATGCTTTATATACAGCCTATGAGAACGCCAAAAAAGATGCCTTGAATCATCTGGCAGAACCGGTTCCTCTAATTATCCGCAATGCCCCTACCAAACTGATGAAGGAGCTCAATTACGGTAAGGATTATCAGTATGCGCATAATACCAAAGAGAAACTTACCAATATGCAGTGCCTTCCTGATTCATTGAAAGATCGAGAATATTATCATCCATCGAATCAAGGATTGGAACAGAAATATCAAATAAGGCTTGAGGCGATTAAAAAATGGAAAAAGGAGCATCAATGACATAATTTTAAATAATGAAAAATTTATGGGCTTTGATTCTTCCGATTTTCCTGAAATTACGCAATTGCTGTTCCAAGTGGGTAGAAAGAGTCAATTGAATTGAAAATATGAAAGGAGCCCTCATAGCCGTTTGGTGAAAATCTAAAGCAATAGGATTACCTGAAGCGGAAAAAAGCTGAAACTTAAAATGAAATGATATCGACAAGTAGGAAAAGATATGCTAGAATAATAACGGATGAACTCCATACAAATAGGAAACCCCAGTGCTGCAACACTGGGGTTTCATTTAGGAGGGAGGATCACAGCTTATCGACTGATCAGACTGATATACAGCATGATCAAACGCCAGCATTCTTTCACAACTATCATATTCTCATAGAGTAGTTGGAGAAGAATGAAAGGTTCAAAACCCATCTGTAATCCCTCCATACAAAAAATACAGGTGTCATGGTACTCCCTCCTTTTATTTATGGCACCTACTATTTTATATCCATGAAATGGTCATTTTTCCCAAAAAAATAATGAAAATGTTTATTTTTTCATTATTTATGAATAGAAATGATGATCCTCCTGTGAACAGCACAGGAGGATGTTTTATGATAAAATAAAAATGGGTTTGGAAGTAAGAAGTACAGAGTCATAATTATGTTGTTTTATATTGATTATAATATAATGGAATTTAGGAGAAAAATTATGAAAAAAATCATGTCAGTGTTGATCGTAATCACTTGCGTAAAAAGGACGTCAATGATATTGATGATGAATTGTGTGTCAAGGGAGTTGTTTCTGAAACAAGTGATGAATATATCGTTATTGACGTAAATGAAGATGATGATTTATATAAAGATTATTCAAGTGTTATGGTTTCGCTTGATGTGGAAATTAAAGATGACTTGATAGATTTTACTGTTGGAGATGAAGTAGCTGTTTATTATGGCAGTATCAAATAAAGTCAGCCACCGCAGATTCATGAAGTTTATAAAATTCTTTATATCGGTGTTTCTAAATAAAAATATGTATTGGATCCAAAGTGGTTTGTTGGCCGTAAAAGAAAAAAAGTCCAGTATTGCTACTGGACAAATTTTATTGTGGCTGTTTGCCGATATATGCCAAGATACCGCCATCGACATAGAGAATATGTCCGTTGACAAAATTGCTGGCATCAGAAGCAAGGAATACGGCTGGTCCCATCAGATCTTTGGTAGTGCCCCATCGAGCTGCCGGTGTCTTCGAAATGATGAACTTATTGAATGGATGACCTTCTGTTCGTAAAGGTGCGGTCTGAGGTGTTTCGATGTATCCCGGACCGATACCGTTACATTGAATATTGTATTCACCGTATTCAGAAGCAATATTTCTGGTTAACATTTTTAATCCGCCCTTGGCAGCAGCATAGGCAGATACGGTTTCACGGCCAAGCTCACTCATCATGGAACAGATGTTGATGATCTTTCCATGTCCTTTTTTGATCATGGAAGGAATAACTGCCTTGGACACGATAAATGGTCCATTTAAGTCAATATCAACCACTTTACGGAAATCATCAGCACTCATTTCGATCATTGGGATACGCTTGATGATACCGGCATTATTGACAAGAATATCAATGACACCTATTTCTTCTTCAATTTTTTTCACAAGCCCCTGAACGGCTTTTTCATCAGTGACATCACATACATAGCCATGGGCTTCAATACCGGCTTCTTTATAAGCTTTTAAACCTTTGTCAACCAATTCCTGATTGATATCATTAAATGCGATTGTAGCACCTGATCTCGCAAAACCACTGGCAATCGCAAAACCAATTCCATAAGAAGCGCCCGTAACTAAAGCGACCTTGCCGTCTAAACGGAAGCTTTCCGGAGTAAATTCTTTCATTTTATGTACCTTCTTTCTTTATTCCCTTTAAGTATACTTTTGTTTGATTTGAATTTCAACTCTCTTGTTGGGCAGAATAAAAGGGAATTTTTTTATTTTCATGGTTCATAAGTCACACCATTTGCATCTTTTTCTCATATCATATAATATAAATAAAAGGATGTGAGAGTATGAATTGGTTTTCATTATTAAATTACAATTTAAACCGGGTCATGGAAGTTGATCCTGCCGCCAAAAGCAAGCTTGAAGTATTGCTTTTATATCCGCATATCAATGCGCTGATTCATTATCGGATCGGTCATTTCTTCTATACGCATAAATGGTATTTCGTAGCTCGCTTATTCGGACAGATGGGACGGTTTTGGACAAATATTGAAATTCATCCGGGGGCCACGATTGGCAAAGGGTTGATCATTGACCATGGAACCGGTTGTGTGATCGGTGAAACAACAGTGATCGGTGATGACTGCCTCTTGTATCACGGAGTCACCTTAGGTGGTAATGGGAAAGAAAGGGCCAAGCGTCATCCTACCTTGAAAAATCATGTCATGGTCGGCTGCAACGCCAGCGTATTGGGAAATATCACGATCGGAAATAATGTCCAGATCGGAGCAAATAGCGTTGTGGTAAAGGATATCGGGGATGATGAGGTGGCTTATGGATTAGCTGCAAGCATCAAAGAAGTAAAAAAGCAGGAGCATGAAAAATGCCCGATCATAGAAAATGTAAATGAGTGATTTCTTCGCTCATTTTCTTTTGAATTATGATACAATGTTGAGGAGGTGATTTGATGAAACATATAGAAGAATGCTTGACATTTATTCATGACTCATCAAGCATGTTTCATGCGGTAGAGAATGTGAAGAAAAAATGTGTTAATTTTATTGAATTGAGCGAAGGGGAAAGATGGCAGCTTGAAAAAGGGAAAAGCTATATCGTTACACGTAATCATTCATCCGTGATTGCATTTACGATCGGAAAATATATGGATGATCTGGCATTTAATATTTGTGCCTCACATACGGATTCACCGACCTTTAAATTAAAGGTTAATGGAGAAGTAGAGGCCAATCATGTCTTAAAGGGCAATGTTGAAGGATATGGAGGCATGATCATGAATACGTGGCTTGATCGTCCGTTGCGTCTGGCAGGCAGGGTCTGTATCCGTCGTAATGGAAAGGTTGAAGAGGTTTTATATGATTCTAAAACAGCGGTTTGTACTATTCCTAATGTTGCGATCCATATGAATCGTAAGCTTAATGACGGCTATGTCTATAATCCGCAAAATGATATGATGCCTCTTTTTAGTTCGACCTTGAAAAAGGGAGCGTTGAAGAAGAGGATCTGTGAAGATCTAAATATACGTGAAGAGGATTATATCAGCAGTGATCTTTATTTGGTCATTGATGAAAAGGGAAAGGTATTCGGATTGCAGAATGAATTTTTCTCAAGTCCTAAAATTGATAATCTGGAAAGTGTTTATGCAACTTTAATTGCTTTTTTAAATTCAACGAATGAGCGTCGTGTCAATATCTTTGCGGCTTTTGATAATGAAGAGGTAGGAAGCAATACGAAGCAGGGAGCTGATTCTTCCTTTTTGGAGGATGTAATGAGAAGGATTCAAAAGAGTCTGAATTATACGTATGAAGAATATCTGATGTCCCTTGTTCATTCGATGATGTTAAGTGTCGATAATGCCCATGCTTTGCATTGTAATCATCCTGAATTTTATGATGCAAATAATGCAGTGTATATGAATGAGGGCGTGGTGATCAAATCAAATGCCAATCAGCAATATACCAGTGATGCGGTTTCAGTGGCTTTGTTTACAGAAATATGCCGGAAGCATGAAATTCCTTATCAATTTTTCGTCAACCGCAGTGATGTGCGTGGGGGATCTACTTTAGGAAATATCTCGACTTCCCATGTATCGATCAAAAGCGTGGATATCGGCTGTGCACAGTTAGCGATGCATTCCAGTGTGGAGTGTGCGGGTGTTGAGGATATTGAACATATGATCCATGCCTGTACGGCTTTCTATGATTCAAATCTGCATGAAAAAGATCATCAGTGGGAGCTTTGATTATGAGTAAACTGATCTTGCCTGAAAATTATGATAATCCGCTTTCTTATTTAGATAGTGAGATTGCGATAAAAATCGTAAAGGACCAGTTTGAAAAACGATTGGCGGACTGCTTGAACCTGGTTCGTGTTTCGGCGCCGCTTTATGTTTCTAAGAAAAGCGGGTTGAATGATGATCTTAATGGTGTTGAGCGGCCGGTCAGCTTTGAGATCAAGGATCTGGATGAGCAGGTAGAGGTGGTACATTCATTGGCCAAATGGAAAAGGGCTGCTTTGAATCGTTATGATCTGAGAGGCTTTCAAGGTCTTTATACGGATATGAATGCGATTCGTCGTGATGAAGAATTAGATAATCTGCATTCGGTATATGTCGATCAGTGGGACTGGGAGAAGGTTATTTCCAGAGAAGACCGTAATCTTGATACATTAAAGGAAACGGTCTTGAAGATCGTGAAGGCGATCGTTCAGACGCAGACGATCTTACGCTATGCTTATCCGCAATTAAAACCGATGGTCAGCAACAATGTTTTCTTTATTACCACCCAGCAGTTAGAGGATCTTTATCCGGATCTGGCGCCAAAGGAAAGAGAGGATGCGATCTGCCGCAAACATTCTACCGTCTTTTTGATGCAGATTGGTGATCGTTTGAAAAGCGGTCAAAGACATGATGGGCGTGCTCCTGACTATGATGACTGGCAGCTGAATGGAGATTTGCTCGTTTATTATCCGCTATTGGATCGCTCGTTCGAGCTGAGCAGCATGGGAATTCGTGTTGATGAGAAAAGCCTCGTCAGTCAATGTGAAAAAGCTCATGCCAGTGAGCGATTGCATTATCCGTTCCACCAACAGATTCTTGAAGGAAAATTGCCTTTGACGATCGGCGGCGGCATCGGACAGTCACGTTTATGTATGCTTTTATTGAACAAGGCTCATATCGGTGAGGTCCAGGTATCGATGTGGAGCGAAGAAATGCGTAAAAAATGTAAAGAAAATAAGATCAATTTATTATAAGGAGTGTTTTTTTATGAGCAGCGTGTATGAAGAATCATTAAAGTTACATGAAGAACATAAAGGAAAGCTGGAAGTGGTCAGCAAGGTCAAAGTCAAGAATATGCATGACCTCAGTCTTGCTTATACACCGGGGGTTGCCGAGGCTTGTCGCAAGATCCATGAAAATCGTGAGGATGTTTATAAATATACGACCAAGGGCAATACGGTAGCGGTCGTGAGCGATGGTTCAGCGGTCTTGGGATTAGGAAATATCGGTCCTTGGGCTGCAATGCCGGTCATGGAAGGAAAATCTATCTTATTCAAGGAATTTGCAGGCATCGATGCTTTTCCGATCTGCTTGGATACGCAGGATAGCGAAGAGATCATTCGTATCGTAAAAGCCTTATCGCCGACATTTGGCGGAATTAATCTGGAGGATATTTCTGCACCTCGCTGTTTTGAGATCGAACGACGTTTAAAAGAAGAATGTGATATTCCGGTTTTTCATGATGATCAGCATGGTACGGCCATTGTTGTCAGTGCCGGAATCATCAATGCGTTGAAGCTGGTGAAAAAAGATATAGAAACCGCCCGCTTCGTCATTAATGGTGCCGGTAGTGCGGGAATCAGCATTGCCCGTCTTTTACTTCAGCTAGGTATGAAAAACTGTGTGCTCGTAGATAAGAACGGTGCCTTGTGTGAAGGAGAGCCATGGATGAATGATGCGCAAAAGGAAATGGCTCAGCTTACCAATCAAGAGAAAATACAGGGAGATTTAAAGAAGGTGATCGCCGGTCGTGATGTTTTCATCGGGGTCAGCGCACCGCATGTACTGACAGCAGAGATGGTAAGTACGATGAATCAAGATGCCATTATTTTCGCAATGGCCAACCCGACACCGGAGATCATGCCGGATGAGGCGAAAAAGGGCGGTGCCAGAGTGATTGCGACAGGAAGAAGTGATTTCCCAAATCAGATCAATAATGTGCTCGTATTCCCGGGCATCTTCCGCGGTGCTTTGGATGCACGTGCCAAGGATATCACAGAAGCGATGAAATTAGCGGCCGCAAAAGCCATTGCCGGCATTGTCAGCGATGATGAATTGAATGAAGAGTATATCATTCCTGATGCCTTTAATCCGAAAGTGGCTCAGGTCGTAGCTGAGGCTGTAAAAAAAGAGGCCTTAAAATGAAAGAAATCAGCGTTTTGAAACTTCAAGACAAGATCAGGGAAATGGTCCAGCAGGTTAATTTTCATTATCCACAGGATATTGAAGAACTCTTAAGAGAAGCCAGACAAAAGGAAACGAATCCTTTGGGAAAAGAAATTTTAGAGTTATTAGAAAGAAACAGTCAGATTGCTGCGGAAAAAAGAATCCCGATCTGTCAGGATACAGGGATGGTCATCGTTTTTATTGAGATCGGACAGGAAGTACATCTGGTCGATGGTTCTTTAAATGAAGCCATTCAAAAAGGAGTAGCCTTAGGATATGAAGAAGGCTATTTACGCAAAAGTATCGTTGCCGATCCTCTTTTTCACCGTATCAATACACAAGACAATACCCCTTGTATCATCTATCCGGCGATCGTTGACGGTGATGCTGTGAAACTAACGGTTGGCTGTAAAGGCTTTGGCAGTGAAAATATGTCGGTCATAAGGATGTTGAAACCGGCAGAGGGTGTTGAAGGGGTCAAGAGAACGATCCTTGATGCCATTAAAAATGCCGGACCGAATGCCTGCCCGCCGATGGTCGTAGGTGTCGGTATCGGTGGCAGCTTTGATTATGCGGCTGTTCTTGCGAAAAAAGCAACTTTACGTGACTGCTCGCTTGAAAATCCCGATCCCGAATATGCTCAATTGGAAAGGGAGCTTCTTGAAGAAGCTAATCAGCTGAACATCGGACCTCAGGGACTTGGAGGAAAGACAAGCGTTTTAAAGATCAATATCGAGCAGGTACCGACCCATATTGCCGGCCTGCCGGTAGCTATCAATATCTCATGTCATATCACACGACATATCAGTGAGGTGATCATATGAAAATAACCTTACCCCTGACCAAAGAAATTTGTGATAAGCTTCATGCAGGTGATTCCTTGCAGCTAAGCGGAGTCATCTATACGGCTCGTGATGCGGCGCATAAGCGTCTTGTCGAGATGATCCATAATAATGAGAAGCTTCCTTTTGAATTGGAAAATGCCTGTATTTATTATGTAGGGCCGACACCTGCACCTCCACATGCAATCGTAGGCAGTGCCGGACCGACAACGAGCATGCGTATGGATGCCTATGCACCCCTTCTTTATGATTTAGGGGTCCGTGCTACGATCGGAAAAGGATATCGTACGCAACAGGTCAAGGATGCTATTGTGCGCAACCATGCCGGCTATCTCATCTGTATCGGCGGTGCAGGTGCTCTTTTGAGCCAATGTATCAAAAAAGCGGAATGTATTGCTTTTGAAGATTTAAAAGCAGAAGCGATCTATCGCTATGAAGTAGAAGACTTTCCTTGCATCATAGCGATCGATTCTCATGGCAACAGTGTCTATTAACCTTACATTTTGCTTACACTTATGCAAGAAAGCCCCTTTTTAAGCGAAATTTGTGTATAATGAAATCGGGTGATCAAGATGAAGAGGTTAATCAAATGGACACTTTCAATCATTTTACTTATTTTTATCATATTGACGTCCTTAGGATTTGTGGAATATAAAAAGGCACTTAGTGAAATATCGCTGAAGGATAAAATCGCTCAGATTCAGGCGAAAGATGATTATGTCGAGATCGAAGATATCAGTGATTATGTCATCAAGGCAACGATCTCAACCGAGGATCAGCGCTTCTATTCGCATTGCGGTGTAGATTTCATTGCTTATGGAAGGATTGCCTATGTCCTTTTGACAACAGGACAGCTGAGCGGTGGTGGAAGCACGATCACACAGCAATTGGCAAAAAATCTTTATTTTGGTTATGAGCCTTCGATCATAAGAAAATTTGCGGAATTTTTCATGGTTCATGATATCGAAAGTCAATATGACAAAGATACGATATTGGAGATTTATCTAAATATCATTAATTATGGTGATAATCATATCGGTATCTATCAGGCAAGTGAGGGCTATTTCGGGAAAGAACCAAAGAATCTGACCTTTAATGAAGCAACCCTTGTCGTCGGTATCCCGCAGTCACCCAGCAATTACCAGCTCAGTGATCATGCTGAAAATGCCTATAAACGGCAGCAGGCGGTCATTCAGACACTGATTGATACCCAGACCTTTACTGAAGATGAAATACAAGAACTGATGGACTCAAATTGAGTCCTTTTTACTTACAGAATTGAAATAAAAAAATAAAATGATTTATGTTAAGATAAATAAAGATAGGAGGATTTGTTTTGAAGTTATATTCCCATAGACAATTATTTATATTCTTGTTTGTGATCATAAGCCTGATGCTTTTAGGATCTTTCTTTGATTATCAGATATCTTTAAAACTTTATGATGCCAAGCATATGTTTGGTATCCTTTTATCGGCGTATGGGCAGCTTCCTGCCATGTTATGTCTGATTGGCGGAGGAGGACTGCTGATGAAAGATGTCTTTGACCGACAAACAAGAAAAGAAACATTTATCATAACGTTCATCTTTGTTTTTATATTAAATCTTTTTGTTTTTGTCATGCTTTCCTTTGATACGCTTAAATATATTCCGCAGATGCCTCTTTTTATCGCTGTCATCATTTCGCTTTTCATCATCATAACTGTAAATATCATCATCTTTCGGCTATGTGAAAATAAGGATCATGATATGCTCCAGAAAATTGCATGGTTTCTTATCTTGACACCGATACTTACTTTACTTGTTGTCAATATCATCAAAATATTCTGGCAGCGTCCACGCATGCGTTTTATTTCAACACATCCGGAAATTTCTTTTCAGCCATGGTGGATGATCGGTAATTCATTGAAAGAACCGTTAAGCATGCAGGGAATACCTGCAGATGAATTTAAATCATTTCCTTCAGCACATACGGCCTGTGCTGCCTGCTGCTTTACGACAGGTGTGCTTTTATTGTTAAATAAACGTTTTGAAGGTAAAGGATATCTCTTATTTTCCATAAGCTTCATCTTTACATTGATGGTCGGATTGTCAAGGATCGTTGCCGGTGCTCATTTTTTAAGCGATATTACATGTGGAATGGCAATTTCTTTTTTCATACAGGCATTGTTGGCTAAAAAAATCTTTCATATAAAAAGTGTCAAGATGAAGGAGCGATGACATATAATGAAATATGAAAAAATTACGATGGGTCTTTATTTTGTTTTTGGCGCTTCTTCTTTTTATTCCTTCTTATGTGAAAACGATCCAGCAGGGGAAGCTTTTAAGTGGTGTGACCGTTGTTTTGGACAGCGGACACGGAGGAAAGGATCTGGGGGCGAGTGATGGAGGGGTCGATGAAGCTCCTTTAAATCTGGCAATTACCAAAAAGCTTGAAGCAAAATTAAAATCTTTAGGATGTCAGGTGATCCTGACACGAAAGGATGAGAATGATCTGGCTTCAATAACTGCTGTTAATCGTAAAAAAGAGGATATGAATAAACGAATCTCGATCATCAATGATGAAAAGAATGATTTATTTATCAGCATTCATATGAATAAATATCAAAGTGAGGATGTCAAAGGGTTTCATGTCTTTTATAAAGATGATGCTTCTAAGATGCTTGCTAGTTATATTCAAGAGAAGGGAAATGCTGTCTTAGAACAGGATAAAACGATTACAAAAGGCAATTTCTTTATTTTAAATGAAAGCAGGATACAGGGTGTTTTGATCGAATGTGGCTTTTTAAGCAATCCTGATGATCGTAAAAAGCTGACATCTGAAAATTATCAGAATAAGATCGTGGATTGTATTGCTGACAGTCTTGTTGATTATTTTGAAAGCAAGGGAATGAGCTGATATAAAAAAAGGCATTAGAAAATGCCTAGTAATTAAATTCATCATTTGATGGAAGAGTATGGAGAGGAGGAACTTTTTCGATTATAATATCAGGCTTTCTCTGCCGTATCTCATCTAATTCGAGATCAGAAGCACTAATATCAGTAATGATATGATCAATTTTTTCAATTGGTGCAGTAATAAAACTGTGAGTTAATCCAATTTTTGTATAATCACAAACGATGAATTTTTGTCCTGCTGTGCGTTGCAACATGGTTTCATTAATAATTACCTCTGGCATGATAGCTGTTGTCATGCCATTTTCTGCATTTAAGCCACCACAACCTAAAAAACATTTGGTTGCTACTACTTTGTTTAAGGCGTTTAAGGCTATATCACCAACTAATGATTCTTTTGGAAAGCGAAGCTCTCCGCCAGTCAAAGCAATTTGAACAAGGGGATCATGTTTGATGAAGATTGCTTTTGCATTATTTGTAATGATTGTGCACCGTTTTCCGATAATGTATTGAATAATTAAAAGAGCTGTAGAACTGGTATTAATAAAAATCGTATCATTTTCTTCTACTAATCTAGCAGCATATTTTGCAATTCCGTGTTTGTAGCGTTCATTAGTAAATTCATTATTATCAAAATGAATCATGTTCTGAACTAATTTTGCTCCACCATGATAACGTATAATTGCACCTTTATCTTCCCAATATTGAAGATCTCTACGTAAAGTAACAGGTGATACCTTAAATTCATTTTCTAGAGTGGTCATAT
Source organism: Traorella sp. mt218 (assembly GCF_055420025.1). Classification (NCBI taxonomy): domain Bacteria; kingdom Bacillati; phylum Bacillota; class Erysipelotrichia; order Erysipelotrichales; family Erysipelotrichaceae; genus Traorella; species Traorella sp. mt218. The sequence continues at coordinate 15,237 of NZ_JBVAYM010000003.1, read as the reverse complement.
CTACTTTTCCCATTTTTTGAATGATACGCATAATATCATCTCTTCTTTTTTTTACAGTTAAATAATCTACTTTCATGTTTTTCTCTCCAATTTATTATAATTATATGATTTTATTGTAATAAAAACAAGTATAAATAATCATAAAATTGCATTTTTTTTGAAAAAAATAATAATTATTATTTATAAATGATAATAATTTCATATAATTTTTTGAATTAAACTGAAATAATCATATAATCAGATAAACAATCTTAAAATAAGGTTGAACAATCTTATTAAAACGATTAAAATGAAATCATAAAGAGACCGCGGATCGATTTAGATAAAAAATGGGAACAATAATGAAAGGAGAAAGTAATCATTTATGGATGCTTAACAAGTTATTATGGATTTAAGTTTACTAAAAGAGCTATATGAAAAAGGTTTATATGTATTTGTTGACACATTTTCTGATTGGAAAGAAGCTGTTGCCTGTGCTTGTCAACCACTGATTCAAAAGGGTTATATAGATAGTGGATATGTAGATGGTATCTATAAAAACGTAGAAAAAAATGGATTCTATATTTTTATTGCTCCACACATCTGTATTCCTCATTGTGGTGCATACGAAAGTGTTCAAAAAAATTGTCTGAGTTTCATGAAGTGCAACTCTCCTGTATTGGGGGATCCTGATGAACCAGATATGGCTGCTGAGTTATTCTTTGTGATAGCGGCCGAAAATGAGGGGAAACACCTTGAAGAAATTCAGCGATTGGCAGAAATGCTAGAAAATGAAAAGATTATTGCTGCATTGCTTTCTTTACAGAATGAACAAGATTTTGTCAAATTACTTTATGGTAATGAATGTTTATTGTCAGAAACATGTGAATAGAAGAGGGATCTAAAAGAAAGGAGAAAATTATGGAAATTCTTAGTTCAATCGGCAGTTGGATTTATACGAATATTTTTACCACTGCAGATATGCTCTTGCTGGTCTTATGCTTTATTGGGCAGATGATTAACCGGAAAGGGTTAAAAAACGCTCTTGCAGGTGGTCTGAAATGCTTGATTGGATTTAATGTATACTCTACAGCAACCTCTACGATGACGAGTACTTTCCGACCATTGCTTTATGCTTTGAAAGATGCTTTTGGAATGGAAGTCGTTATCAATGATGTATATTATGGAAATTCTGCTATGCTTACTTATTTTGAAGAACATGGCGGAAATGCTGGACAAGCGGGTATTGTTTTGTGGATTGCTTTCGGTTTGATGATTGCATTTGCATTATTTAAGAAAATTACAAAAGTTCGTGATCTTCCTTTACAAGGTCATGGACTGGTTGTAGAAGCTACACGAAATTTAATTTTAATTTCATTATTAGCACCTGTATTGGATGGATGGCAATTGATTATTATCGCTGCTTTATTCATGGCTACCAAGATGTCCTGTATCGGAAATATATCAGTAGAAGCTTCCCAGGATCTGACAGATGGATCAGGAATGACTGTTGCACATAATCAAATGTTCTTAGATGGTGTTATGTATAAGATTGGCATGAAAATTGAAAAGGATACCTTGAAAAAAACAGGTCGATTACCTCGAAAGATCGATGATTTAGAGTTACCTGGATGGCTAAGCATATTTAATGATGTGTATGTTGCATGCTTTATTGTCATGTTTATATTCTTCGGAGCAATTATGTTGATTATGGGACAGCAAACTTTTATTGATCTTGGATTCACTACTCCAGATGCAAGTTTCCTTATGTACATTTTTAATACCGCCGCTACATTTCCAATTTCATTAGTGATCATGTTTACTGGTTTAAAAATGTTTAGTGCTGAAATTATGGCATCTTTTGATGGTATTAGTGAAAAACTCTTACATGGTGTTCTTCCTGGAATTGATGTAGCTGCTTTTTATGGATTCTGTGGAAATCCAAATGTAATCACTTTAGGATTTCTTGTAGGAACATTGTTGATGATCATATCAACTATCATTATGGCTCTTTTAAATGTTCCTGTTATAGTTATGGTTGGATATACGCAGATGATGTTTGACAATGCTTCCGTAGGTATGTTTGGCTATAAGAGAGGTGGATTAAAAGGATTATTATTAGGTGTACTTCTGGTTGCGATAGCAGATACATGGTTAGCTGCAAGTTTTGGAATGGCAACAGGTCTGTATGTGACTGGTGGTTTAGCAGCACCTTCTGATACATCGATACTATATGGAACGTTCGGATGGCTATTTAAATTAGGCGTTCCTGGTATTATTGCAGTAATAATCATAATTGGCCTGATACCAACTGTCCAATACATATTTACAAAAGATAAAGAAGATTATTGGTTAGTTGCATCTGATTGGGATGCCTATAAGGCAAAGCATCCAGAATTGGAAACACCTATTGTGAATTCTTCTAATTTAGATGAATCAAATTTGCAAGCATCCGAGTGAAAATTTAAAAAATTGATTTCAACAGGTATTCTGCTTTAATAAGTAGAATACCTGTTGATAAACATTGTATTGTAAAAGGAGGAACATTCTATGGCTTTGGATAAAAAGAAAAAATATAAAGTTTTAACATGCTGTGGTATAGGACAGGGTACCTGTATTTTACTTTCAAGAAATGTGAAAAGGGTATTTGATGAAATGGGAATTACAGCTACTGTTGAACCAGTTCAGGTATCTATTGGAGCATCACAAGGTAAGCTTTATGACATGATATTCTGTAATCGTAACTTAGTTGCCAATTTTGAAGATGCTGCTGCAAGCGGATGCAAGATAATTGGATTAAAAAATATTATGTCCACTGCAGAGATTAAGGAAAAGATTCTTGATGCCTATGAGTAGACGTTATTGGGCTTCCCAACAGCCAAAACAATACAAAAAAATCAAAGATTCACGTATAAAATGGCAACCAAAACGATTATCTTTTGAAGCAGGCTTAAAAACGCTTCCGTTCGTAGCGATAGGAATTTATTGTGTCCTTATATCAGTACTTTTAATATTGGTAGTATTAGCATTAAACATACTCCCACCTACGATTGTGGTTGGGCAATTGTTTAATCTTTATACGAAAGAATTTCCAACTATCTTATTTTTAGCGATGCTCTATGGTGTACAGATGTATTTAATTTACAGAGATATTGTACGACGATCTATGTCACGATTTCTCTGTGTCATACCAGTAATGTATTTTTTACTAGCAATAAATATTATTTTTCATCTTTAAAAAACATTTAAATATGTGAGTCACTTGAATTTATCGAAAGGAGATAAATATGGTTAATATTACAAAAACACTCTATTGCGATGTTGCCATTATCGGAGGAGGAACCGGAGGTTGCGCAGCAGCGATTGAATGTGGTAGAAAAGGATTGCACACTATTCTTTTGGAAAGAAGCGTGACTTTGGGCGGATTGGCTACAAATGGATACGTACCACAGATTGCCGGAGGAATTGAAGGACTTTCATTGGAATTTGCCAAGCGATTGGATGAGATTGGGCAATTGCGCAGCCCTTATCCGGATAAAGATTACTATCGGAATCCTTCTTTTGAACCAGAATATGGAAAACTTGTGCTTGAAGATATGTTATTTGAAGCAGGAGCTAGAATTTTGTACGATTCTACATGTATTGGCACAGTAGTGGAGAATGAAAAAATACAAGCTGCCATCTTTTATACTAAAGGAGGATACATGAAAGTAGTGGCAGATATATTCATTGATGCGACCGGTGATGCAGATGTTGCTGCTTTATCAGGTGTACCATATGAAGTAGGAGGACAGGATTTTGCAGGTCTTAACCAGGGAACTTCACAAGGAAGTCGGTGGGCTGGAGCAGATCTTATAAAATACCAAGCTGCAGAGGATGAATATAAAGCTTCAGAAAGAGAAAAAGGTAGGGAGCCACTTTATCCACTCATTTATGTTTTGGAAGAAGAAGCAATTAAGAAAGGTGAAATTTCCAGACATGTTTGTACAAAACGTTCGGGATTTTATCGTGTCCGGATACCTAATACTCCGGAGGATAATGCTGAGTTTGTAACTTTTTCTTTTCAAAGCTATTTTTGTCACAATACCGATGTTGAAGATATCACTCGTCAAATACTGGAACAACATCAATTAATCAAGCAATTTCATAAATTTTTACGAAAGTACGTACCTGGTTTTGAAAATGTGCGTCTTGTTGGATTGGGTTCTATACCTGGTGTTCGTGATTCTCGACGTATATTTGGAGAGTATATGCTGAAAGCATCAGATGTTGCTTCGGGTATGAAATTCAAGGACGGAATTGCTCGTTTTCCAGAACGTTTTGATGCTCATCATCCTACGAATCAATGGTGGTATACCATTCGACATATCCATATTCCTTCACCAATAGGCTCTGCTGTGATGGAAGAGTCGCATATAGGTCAGGACTGTGATGCACGTATGCATCCTTTTGGTGTACCTGGTGGATATCCTGCAAGAGTGAATCCTCAGGATTATTGTGAGATTCCTTATCGATGTCTATTACCTAAGAAAATTGAAAATTTGCTTTGTGTTGGACGTTGCTGTTCAGCAGAATTTCATGCAAATGGGGCAATGAGGATCATCGCACCAGCAATGGGTACTGGACAGGCAGCAGGGATTGCGGCGCATATGTCTATATCAAAGGGAATTCCACCACGTCAAGTGGATGGGGTAAAGGTACGTGAGCAATTAATCAAAGAAGGTGTTTTGCTGGATCAGCCATGTGATGGTTATTGGAAGGAAATAAGAGAAAAGAAACCTAATTTTGCTATTGATCGTGGAGATGAGATTGTTTTTGTTGAAGATGATTGATTTAGAAAATGAACGATAAAATGATAAATAAGGCGTCAAATCACCAAAAAAAGAATAGTGATATTTTATTAATCGTGTCAGATGTGGATGGAACATTAATTCATTCAAACGGACAGTTTTCGACGGCGACGATACAAGCGATTCACAAGATCAGGGAAAAAGGTATTTATTTTAGTCTAGGTACGGGACGAAACAATAATATGATTCGTTTGATTGCTAAGGCTCTTGATAATGATCTTTATTCTATAACAAATAATGGTGCATTGGTCATGGATCATCGGACGGGAAAAGTAATTTATAATCATACACTTAGTGAAAACCAAAGCAAAGGAATTCTCGGGGAGATTGAAAAATGTGATTGGAAATATATTTGTTATTCGAAAAGATGTATGTATTATTCAGGATATGTACATTTGATCGATGAGAAACTAGCTCAGGTGGTAGGAGATCCATCTAACTTATCCAACTTGTCAGATTTTACATATAAAGAAGTAAAGTCGTATCATGAAATTGAGGAAATCAATCAGTTATACAAAATAGGTATATTAAATATAAAAAAAGATGATTTTGAAGAAATTCAAAAAATAGCATCCTCTTTTGGTGCGGAATTGAAAAATTCAGGGAAAAATTTCCATGCTATTTTTCCTAAAAATGTTTCAAAAGAAGTCGGATTACAAAAGTTACAGGAATACTTACATGTTTCTCCATGGAATACGGCTGTAATTGGTGATTATGATAATGATTTACCACTATTTTCCCGTGCTGCTCATCGAATTGCGATGGGAAATGCATCCGCAGCAGTTCTAGCTGCATCAACGCAACAAACTTTATCTAATGATTTAGATGGGGTAGCACATTACTTGGAAAGTGTGCTTTCTCAATTGTGATAAAAGAGAAGAAAAATTTTTAAATGTGCTGGTATATAAATGGATAGAGAGGTGACAGTATGAACAAAATTGAAGGATATACGAGAGAAGAGTGGATAAGAAAGACGTTTCCTGAGTGGGGAACATGGTTAAACGAAGAAATTGAAGCCGAAAATGTAAAGTCTGATACTGTAGCAATGTGGTGGTTAGGGTGCACAGGTATTTGGTTTAAAACTCCTTTAGCAAATATTACGGTTGATTTATGGACCGGAAATGGTAAACGTACACACGGGAATGGCAAAATGGCCGTAGGACATCAGATGGCAAATATGTCAGGTGCAAGAAAGATGCAACCAAACTTGCGTGCTGTACCATTTGTAATAGATCCTTATGCAATTAATCAAATAGATGCCGTTTTAGCAACTCACTATCATCATGATCATATGAGTGAGGAATTGGCAGCACATGTAGTCAACGATGGCTTGATGACGACAAATAATAATGGAGAAAAAATTCCAGTTCCATTTATAGGACCAAAAAAGTCTGTGGAAACATGGATTTCATGGGGAGTACCTGAGGACCGTTGTCGAATTGTTAAACCAGGAGATACGCTGCAAATTAAAGATATTGAAATAGTAGTATTGCAGTCTTTTGATCGTACTTGTTTAGTAACAACTGATTCAGTTGGAGAAGATCGGGAAGAACTGGCAGGAAAGTGTCCAAATGATATGGATGAGAAAGCAGTTAATTATTTATTGAAAACTCCAGGAGGCAATATTTATCACAGTGGTGATTCTCATTATTCAATCTATTATGCAATGCATGGGAAAAAACATAAAATTGATGTAGCATTTGGATCATATGGAGAGAATCCGGTGGGAATACAAGATAAGATGACATCTGTAGATGTATTGCGAATGGCAGAAGCCCTGCGTTGCAAAGTTGTTATTCCAATCCATTATGATGTTTGGACGAATTTTCAGGCAGATCCATTAGAAATCCAGTGGCTATGGAAATATCGAAAAAATGTTTTAGATTATAAGTTTCATCCCTTTATTTGGGCAGTAGGTGGAAAATATGTTTATCCGACTGATCAGGCAAAACAGATTTACCATTATCCAAGAGGGTTTGATGATTGCTTCGAAGCGCCGCAAAATATCCCTTTTACTTCATTGTTATAATAATGAAAACATATCAATTAGGAATGTATGAAAAAGCAGTCCCAAGATCCTTGAAATGGGAGGAAAAGATGATTGCGGCAAAGGAAGCGGGATATGATTATATTGAAATCAGCATTGATGAAACAGAGGAAAAGCTGTCTCGATTAAATTGGAATACAGAAGAAAGATCGCATTTTTTAGGGTTACAAAAAAAGATGAAAATGCCAGTAACCTCTATGTGTCTAAGTGGTCATCGAAAATATCCGCTAGGTTCTTTAAATGAGGAAATAAGAAAGCGTTCTTTAGATATCATGGAAAAAGCCATTTTGCTTGCAAATGATTTAGGTATTCGAATGATACAATTAGCTGGTTATGATGTATATTATGAGAAATCTTCGAAAGAAAGTAAACAATGGTTTGAGATCAATTTACGAAAATCGGTAGAGATAGCTTCAAAATATGGAATTTTGCTAGGATTTGAAACGATGGAAACTCCTTTTATGAATACAGTAGAAAAAGCCATGAATTATGTTGATAAGATACAATCTCCTTATTTGCATGTATATCCAGATTTAGGAAATCTAACAAATGCTGCCCTTCAATATGGAATGAACGTTACGGATGATTTACTTTTGGGTAAAGGCCATTGTCTTGCAATGCATTTGAAAGAAACGAAGCCAGGTATATTCAGAGAGGTTCCTTTTGGAGAAGGTCATGTTGATTTTGATAAAGGAATTCAAACTGCTTATCAAATGGGGGTTCGTCGATATGTAACTGAATTTTGGCACATAGATGATGATTCCCAGTGGCAACATAAATTGAATCAGGTGTGCATATTATTCAAATCTAAATTAGATGAGGTTGAGAGAAAATGTTAAAAATAGAAAAAAAAGTAATGGGACATTTGAATAAATGTTATTCACTGGCCTTATTAGAATGGAATGGTAAAACATTTATCGCCTGTGCTGCTGAGAAACAAGATCCGGCGTATCTATTTGATGATGAGGGATGCCTAATCGAACAACTATGGGATGGGCCGGGAGGAGTAATGTCGATGGAGCAAATATCTGATATTGTTCCTACTTTATTTGCAACAGAACGGTTTTATTCACCTAATGATGGTTCTAAAGCTGCTATTGTATATTATCAACGAAAAAATGGAATATGGGAAAGAAATCTGTTATGTAAACTTCCATTTGTTCATCGCTTTGGTATTTTAGAACAGGGGGGGATTCGATATTTAATAGCTTGTACAATTAAATCTGCACATGCATTTAAAGACGATTGGACGTGTCCAGGAAGAGTATGGGTTGGAGAATTAGATGAGAATCTGAGCCTATATGATAGTGATCACCCTTTAAAGCTAACACCACTGATTAGTGGTCTATATCATAATCATGGTTTTTGTAAATTGAAAAAAGATGATGTTTCTGCTGCGCTCATTGGCGCAGACAATGGAATATATAAGGTCATTCCACCAAAAAATAAAATGTGTGAATGGCAATATCAAAAAATATTGGATGTACAGGCTAGCGATATGGTATGTGTAGATCTTGATGGAGATGGTAAAGAAGAATTAATCGTCATTTCTCCTTTCCATGGCGATTCGCTTAGCATTTATAGGCAAACGGAGCATGGATATGAATGGGTATATCGATCATCAAAAAGATTGCCTTTTCTTCATGCAATTTGTACAGGAAAAGTGAACGGCAATTCGTGTGCATTTGTAGGTAACCGTGAAGGAGATCGAGAATTATTTATAGTAAGCTATGACAAAGAGAAAGAAACATATCATATGGAACTTATCGATCATGGAAAAGGAGCTGCAAATTGTTTGTTTTTCGGTGAAAATAGGCTAGTCGCAGCAAACCGTGAAAGTGGAGAGATTGCTATGTACAAATTTATGGATGGAAGTGGATATAAATGTTAGAAGATTTAAAAAAGAGTGTTTGTCAGGCAAATAAAATGTTGCCTGAATATGGATTAGTAATTCTTACTTGGGGAAATGTTTCTGGTATAGATAGAAAGCGTAATTGGATTGTAATCAAACCAAGCGGTGTTCCTTATGATAAATTGTCTGCCTCTGATATGGTTGTTACAGATTTAGATGGTAAAGTTATTGAAGGATCATTGCAACCATCTAGTGATCTCCAAACACATTTGGAATTGTATAAAAAATTTCCTTCTATCGGAGGAGTTGTGCACACACATTCTATGAATGCAGTTGCTTTTGCGCAGGCGAGAATGGATATTCCTTCATTTGGAACAACACATGGCGATTACTTTTTTGGAGCTATTCCTTGCACAAGAGAGATGAAATTTGAGGAAATTAGTAATAATTACGAACATAATACAGGTAAGGTAATTGTTGAAGAATTTATGCATCGTAACATAGACCCTATGAGTATTCCAGGGGTATTAGTTTGTTCTCATGGTCCTTTTACGTGGGGAAAAAATCCTATGGATGCACTGAATAATGCGTTTATTCTAGAAACACTAGCACATATGGCAATTAAAACAATGGTTATCTCACCGAAGGCAGATCCAATGCAAAAATCTTTATTGGAAAAACACTATCTGCGAAAGCATGGCCCAAATGCTTATTATGGACAGAAGTTAATGTAATATTTATAAAAAAGCAGATTAAGTTTAGCAATTATGATAGATTTAAATGTTAGGATGATTTTCGTGAAATGAAAAGCATTTAGATTAAAAGAATCATAAAAAATATATGCTTATTTATCTTTTGTAGATGTGAATTATTATTCAGATTGTTCTACAAAATGGTTTATATAAACAGAAATTTAAAATGTTCATGAATAGTATAAAACGGATAGTGATATTTTAATGAAAAAATTTAGAATAGTAAGGAAGGACATACATTATGTCCTTTTTTATAAAAAGTTAATTGAAATAAGAAGGATCAAAGCAGTGAAGAAGACAGTAAGCTCATATTTTTGTTGGTTTTTTTCACTGTTTTGGAGTAAACATATTAGGTGAATTTGTAAATGATTATCCAAAATTATTGATTCTTTATTTTTAAGTATTTTATCTGAGTACCTTCATGGGTATTCTTTTCTTTTAATCTAATGTCAAACAATATAAAAAGGGCATCCGCCCTAGTATTTAAATTCTTCTTTCAAAGCATTCTTTACCTGATCCAAAGTTAATCCTTTGCCACTTAAATAATTTTCCATATCTTCTTTCATGGATTCATTGGTAGCATCAGAAAAAGTAACTAATACAGTATCATTATCTACGATATAGGTTTCTGAATCATCACCGTTGACACAATAGATAAGAGTACCGACACCGACACCAAAGGCTTCTACAACCGATGCTTCCTGATCCCCCAGGGTGATATATACTTTGAATTTCACACCGTCATCGTTTTTAGCCAATCCTAAAGTGGAGCCATATGAATTAGTTTCCGTTTCTAATGTAAAGACTTCCTTAACGGCTTCTAAATCACTTTTTTCATTTATTTCTTCCTGCTGTTCGTTTTCGTTGTTTGGCTTATCGGCATTACTGTTATTATTGCCGCAAGCTGTAAGACCTGAACAGAGTCCTAATACAAGTAACATACTTAATAGTTTTTTCATTTTATTTTCCTCCCTGTAATGAAATATGTTTTAATGATTTCTATTGTTTTTCAATAGTTTTTTGTTATTTTTATTATATCATATAAAATATGAATTGAAATTCATTTGTTGATTATAAAAAAACGAGTTATAAGCATTTATGCTTCTAACTCGTTTGTCTGCTTACATGGTGGAGCTTAAGGGACTCGAACCCTTGACCCCCTGCGTGCAAAGCAGGTGCTCTCCCAGCTGAGCTAAAACCCCATGTATATTTTAAATCGATGGTGGGCCTGAATGGACTTGAACCAACGACCTCACCCTTATCAGGGGTGCGCTCTAACCACCTGAGCTACAGGCCCATATCACCGATTGCTTGTATATAATACCATCAACAAATACACTTGTCAACAAAAAATTTAAAAAAATTAAATCTTTAATCAGATATTTTATTATAAGCTTGAATGGCATATTGAATCGCAATGATCGTCTTGCTGTCACGAATCGTTCCGTTCATCACTTGCTGGTATGCTTCATCCAGGTCAAGGAAATAACTGTTGATGCATTCATCTTCATCCATTGCTTTTGGGTGTTCAACTTTCGTTAAGTTTTTTGCTTCATAGATGTGAAGAACCTCACCGCAAAAACCCGGTGTCGGATAGAAAGTGAAACGTCTGATCATTTCTTCTGCTTTATAACCGGTTTCTTCTTCTAGCTCACGGCTGGCACATACGGCCAGATCTTCATTTGGTTCGATCTTACCTGCCGGTATTTCGATCGTTTCTTCAGAAACGACATAACGATATTGTCTGACAAGCAGAATCGCATGATCTTTGATCGCAAGGATAGCAACACCTCCCGGTGCCTTTACACATTCGCGGTAACTAGTCGTTCCATTTTCACATAAGACTTCATCTTTGGTTACTTTAATGACGCGCCCATCATAAATAAGCTGGCTGTTCAGCTGTTTTTCCATATAATCACCCTTTTCTATTATAAACGATTCTTACTGTCTTGACTATCAAAAAAAGAATATGCTATTCTTGATTCATTGGGGGTCACATATGAATAAATATATAGGAAACAGAAAATTTAATCTGCTGGTAATCTCTATTGCCATTCCGATCATGCTTCAAAATCTGGTGACTACTTCAGTTAATTTAGTCGATTCACTGATGGTCGGTCAGTTGGGAGATGCCGCAATAGGAGGGGTGGCAGCTGTCAATCGCTATTTTATGATCATGAACTATGGGGCATTAGGTGTTATCAATGCCGTGGGAATTTTTATCGCACAGTATTTTGGTGCCGAAAATGAACAGAAAATGAAGGAATCTTTCCGTTTTTCTGTCAGTGCTTCCTATCTTATCATATTACCTTTTTTCTTTGCGGCTTTATTTTTTCCTCGGCAGATCCTGCATTTCTTTACAGATGATGTGCTATTGATCAATGTGGGGGTTGAATATCTGCAAGTCGTCTGCCTTACGTATTTGCCGCTGGGGGCTTCTTTGGCGATCAGCAGTGCCATGAGATGTATTGGTGAAACAAAGATTCCTTTGGCGGTCAGTGTGCTGAGCGTATTGACAAATACTTTTTTTAATTATTGTCTGATTTTTGGTAATTTTGGTTTTCCGCGTCTTGGCGTCAGCGGTGCGGCAATTGCCACGTTGATTGCTCGAATCGTCGAACTGACAGTTTTGCTTTATATCATGAAAAGACGTCATTTTCCGTTTGCAAGCAAAGTCAGTGAGCTTCATCATATTCCTTTTTCGCTTATCAAGATCATCGCTTTTAAGGCGGCGCCTTTATGCCTCAATGAGCTTTTATGGTCAGGGGGCAATGCGATGATGCTGAAGCTGTATGGAACACGTGGCAGTCATGTTCTCAGCGGCTATGCGATCACGACAACGATGACAGATATCTTTTATACTCTTTTTGCGGGCATGGCGGTTGCGACAACGGTCATGGTATCTCAGCAGCTGGGGGCGAATCATCTAAAGGAAGCAAAAGAAAACGGCTATCATATGGTCGGCTTTTCCTTCTTTGTTTCGCTGCTCTTTGCAGGGTTCATGTATCTGATCAGCTTTACGGTGCCATTCTTATACGGCTCAGCCAGCACTGAGGTGATCAGCACCGCCCAAAATATGATCCATGTACAATCGATCTGCTTTATTTTATATACTTTGAATACACAAAATTATTTTATCGTCCGTGCCGGTGGTGATACGAAATCGACATTGATCATGGACAGCGGCTTCATGTGGCTGTTTACGATTCCTCTTCTGTCCTTGATCGCTTATCTGACATCGATCGATATCTATATCATGTATCTGGTGGGACAGACCAGCGAACTTCTCAAACTGATGCTTTCCACAAGGCTATTGCATAAAGAAAAATGGGTGGTGAACCTGACCAAGGTCTGAAATATGCATAAGTTTCAAGAAGCAGTTATGTGATAAAAATGCAGACAGACAGATGCATATGCATGAGAATGATTTACAAAGGTATTTTCGTGAAGTCAGCCTTGAAAGAATGGATTTCTGGTGATATATTTTAATTATAAAGTGAGTCATATCAAATAGGAGAAAATATGAGAAAAGCAGGTATTTTATTGGCTGTTTCATCACTGCCTTCATCGTATGGTATTGGTGATTTTGGCGAGAATTGTCTACATTTTATTGACGACCTGAAGAAGAGCGGCTGTCGCAGCTGGCAAATTTTGCCGCTGAATCCTTTAGGTTATGGCAATAGTCCCTATCAAGCCTATTCATCGAAGGCAATGGATGAATTGTATATTTCTTTGGATGAATTGAAGCGGATGGGATTGATCAGGAAAACAAAGAAGTTTCATGCACAGAAAAAAAGTGTCAGTTATGATGAAGTGCGGCATTTTAAAAGCGTCTATTATCAGGAGGCTTATCATAATTTCAAGCAGGATAAGGCTTTTAAAGAGTTTGCTTCGCAAAAATGGGTGATCGAATATGCTGTGTTTATCGTGTTTAAAAAACAAAATGACATGAAGATCTGGCATGAGTGGCCGCAAGAACAGCAGGATTGGATCAAAGACCGTGCTTATGATCTCACACCTTTTACTGAGGCCATCAATTATGAAATCTTTCTTCAATATATTCTTTATCAGCAATGGATGAGGGTAAAGGCTTATGCGAATGAAAATGATATTGAAATCATAGGTGATCTGCCGATTTATGTGGGAATTGACAGTGTTGATGTCTGGGCCAATCAGAATTATTTCTTGCTTGATGATCACTCCCATCCGACTTTTATTGCCGGTGTACCCCCTGATTATTTCAGCGTTACCGGACAGCGCTGGGGGAATCCGCTTTACGATTGGGATTATATGAAACAGCATGACTTTGATTTCTGGTGTGATCGACTGGCTTATAATACAAAGCTTTTTGATGTGATCCGAATTGATCATTTCCGTGCCTTTGATACTTATTGGAAGATTCCTGTCAGCTGTCCTACGGCTGTTGAAGGAGAATGGGTAGAGGCTCCGGGTTATGAATTATTCGATGTGTTGTTTGCAAGGATAGAAAATTTGAAGATCATAGCTGAAGATTTAGGTAATCTTCGTCCGGAGGTGCTCAAACTGAGAGATCATTTCCATCTGCCGGGCATGAAGGTGCTGCAGTTTACCTTTAATCCGCAAACACCGTATGCGAATGATGTTGAAAATGTGGTGGCATATACAGGGACTCATGATAATCAGCCGCTGGTAAGCTGGCTGAACTCACAGACCTCTTCTTTCAAAAGAAGAACCAGAGTCTTTTTAGATACGGCCGGCTATCATTATGAAAGTGTGATTGACAACCTGATGGCTTTTTTGATGAACAGCAAAGCCGATAGGGTCATCCTTCCGATGCAGGATATCTTACATTTAAATGCGAAAAGCCGTATGAATATTCCGGGAACGCTGTTGGATACAAACTGGACATGGAAATTGGCTGATTTCAAAGATTTTGAGAAAAAACTGGAGATGTTTTCAGATATGATTCGCTCATCGCAAAGATAGTCATATTTTTCATTGTGATAAGAGGTAAGATATGTCATAATGAAAGAGGGAAGCGATTATGGAAGAAATGTTGCTGATGATCTATATCATTTGCTTTGGACTATTGATGCTGGCAGTCTATGGGAAGGGTTATGCCAAATATTATCTTATGTTTAAATCAATGACAAGTGTTATTTTTGTCATGCTTGCTTGCTGGGTGATGAGAGAAAAGCTGTTTTGGCTATGGCTGATGGCTTTTCTTTTTTGTTTTCTGGGGGATGTGCTGTTAGGGATGGATGAGCGGAAGGAGAAAAACCGTTTCTTTGTGTGGGGACTTATAAGCTTTGTGACAGGCCATGTGTTTTTCATCATAAGGATGAGCGGGCTGACTTCTTTTGAATTGTGGGATCTGGTCTTGCCTGCCGGTATTGCTCTTGTGACATTTTTTTTGATCCGTCATCCGAAATTTCATGTAGGGGTTCATAAGCGCGCTGTCATTCTTTATTCATTGATCGTTACGCTGCTTTGTGTCAAAGGATATGATATGTTGCTGCTGGATAGATATTATTGGAATGTTTTTGTTGGCAGCGTGTTGTTTTTTATTTCTGATTTTCTTTTGCTTTTTATTTATTTTTATGAAGATAAGCTGAAGATCATGCGTTTTTTTAACTTGCTGACATATTATGGCGCAGTTTTTTTGCTTGCATGTACGGTATTCAGATAAATGAAATATTAAATTTTTAAGGGATAAATTTTCACATGTGGAAAAGTATCTCTTTTTTTTAAGGTATAATTAGGTTATAATACTCAGTA